>CBDUNP010000039.1:0-14120 GCA_965368605.1 uncultured bacterium
TGCTGAGCTCTTGTGTTTGGCGGATGTGATTTTGTTTTCATTCATATTCAGAACCCCGTGAGATACACCGGCTTATTCTATATCACCCCCCGCTCCCGTGGCCAGAGATTTCCCGGGGGAGGGGGCGTGTTCGGGCTGGAAACCGCTAAAATCCTCGCAAGAACCCCTCGATTTCTCTTGCATCTGGCGGCGGGCGGGGTTATCTTGATTTGGCTCGCACGAGGCGGGCAACGTTGCACCCCCCGAGGAACGCCGACCTACCTACCGACTATGTCTGACTCCGCCGGCGCGGCAAGAGCCCGAGGGCTTCGCTGGGGATATCAACTATTCGGGCGTGTAACAGCATTGGGGCCGACCGTGATCAACATCTATGTGGGGAACCTCCCCTTCTCGACGACCGACACCGATTTGGAAGACCTGTTCTCGCAGTTCGGGCAGATCAGCCGAGCCGCGATCATCACCGACCGGGAGACCGGACGCTCACGGGGCTTCGGCTTCGTGGAGATGGAAAACGACGAAGAAGGCAGGAAAGCGATCGAAGAACTGAACGAAAAAGACTTTGAGGGACGGCAACTCACCGTCAATGAGGCCCGCCCACGCGCTCCGCGCACCGGCGGTGGATACGGCGGGGGTGGTGGCGGCGGCGGTTACTCCAACCGCAACGGCTGATTGTCAGCCGAGGCTTCGCCACACGAATCCAGAACCAGCCGGCGCTGATCCAAGATCGGCGCCGGTTTTTTTGTTTTAAGCGTTGTCGGTCGCGACGGGGACAAACGAGTTGATCGACAGATCGAAGCCGCTGAGCGCGGTAGGCGTAAAGGGGTGGTTGGTGATCAGGTCGATGTGCCGCACGCCCAGGTCGCGGAGGATCTGGCAGCCGATGCCGTAGGCGCCTTTGTTGTCGGGGGGCTGGACGCCGGGGGTGGTCTGGTCGCCGGCGATGTTGGGCCGATCGTCGTCGGCGGGCGCGCTATCCATCATGGCGGCCGGGGTCTGCAACCGCTTGAGCAGGCCGGCCCCCATGCCTTCGTGGCGGAGATAAACAATCGCCCCGCTGCCGGCGTCCTGGATCATCTTCATCGAGGCACGCAGCGTGTTGCCGGAGGGCTGGGTCGTGTCGCCGAAGACATCGCCCAGCAGGTTCTGGCTGTGCATCCTGACCAGGACGGGTGTGTCGATGGCGGCGGGTTGGCCATCAGCCCCGGCCTTGCCGACGTCGCCGACGACCAGCGCGATGTGCGGGAAGGGATCGACCAGCGACCGGTAGGCGATGAGCGTAAACGCGCCCAACTCGTTTTCAAAAGGCACCGTGTCGATGCGTTCGATGAGTTGTTCGTGCTGCAGGCGGTGGTGGACGATGTCGGCGACGGAACACATCTTGAGGCTGTGTTTTTCGCAGAGCTCTTCAAGCTGTGGGCGGCGCGCCATCGTGCCGTCTTCGCTCATCACCTCGATGATGGCGGCGGCCTGTCGGAGCCCGGCAAACCGGCAGAGGTCGACCGACCCCTCGGTCTGCCCGGAGCGCACGAGCGTCCCGCCGTCGCGGGCGCGCAGGGGCTGCATGTGGCCTGGCCGGTCGAAATCGGTCGGTCGGGCGTCGTCGTTGGCGAGCATCTTGATGGTGGTGGACCGGTCGGACGTGCTGACGCCGGTGGTCACGCCGAAGCGCTGGTGGGCGTCGACGGTGACGGTGTAGGCGGTGCTGCGTTGGCTGGTGTTGACCCGGCTCATCGGCTGGAGGTCGAGCCGATCGCAGACGGCCCCACTGAGCGCGACGCAGAGCATGCCCCGGCCTTCCTTGAGCATGAAGTTGGTCACCTCGGGCGTGACAAACTCCGCGGCGCAGACCAGGTCGCCTTCGTTCTCACGGCTCTCGTCATCGACGAGCACGATCATCTTCCCGGCACGGAGGTCTTCGAGGATTTCAGGGATGGAGTTCATAGGTATTTTTTGGGCTTAACACGGAGTGCACGGAGGCACAGAGACACGGAGTTTAATCGAGAATGACGCGAGAGATTCCATCCTTCAGTAATTCGACTTCGAAATTAATAATAAGACCGAGGCGCAGCCCCGTGGCTTTTAAATAAGATAGAACCTGCCTTCTATATTTCTCTGGGTTGGCGGGAGCGGCTTTTAATTCAACAACTAAACTGTTGTCCAGCAGCAGGTCGATACGGCCGTCGCCAATAGGCTTATCTTTATATACGAGCGTGACAGGCACCTCGGAGGCGAAAGAGACACCACGCAGCTCTAATTCGATCATCAATGCCCGTTGATAGGTCGTTTCGTGAAAGCCGGCGCCTAATTCGCGATGAACCTCAATCGCAGCACCAATGACCGCTTCGGCAAGTGTATTCAGGGCGTCAGGGATGGGAGCAAACCCTTCCCGTTCGCTCCGTGTCTCTGTGTCTTTGTGCGCTCTGTGTTCCACCCCTTTATCGTACAACAAAAAAGCCCGGGGCCTAAGACCGCCGGGCTTTGGGTTGGTTTGGGTAAGGGCTGGGCTGTTAGAACCAGGCTTTTTTCTGGTTGATGTAGGTCTCGACAAACTCTTCGTCGGACTTGGTCAGGTAGATGATGCCTTCGATCAGGCCGATGATGCCGCCGGCCCCGCAAGTCACGACGGTGATGACGATACGGAGGATCCCGCCGGTCGTGTCACCAAGGATGAAGCGGTGCACGCCCAAGCCTCCCAGAAGAATCCCGAGGATGCCTGCGATCATTTTTTTATCTGCGCCGGGTACTTGCTCTGCCATTGAATGCCTCCTGGTTTGTGATCTGAATGAATCTACGCCCTGACGTGACCCCAGTAGTGTAATTGATACAGGAACCGGGGGGGGCAACGCAAGCGGGGATCAGGATTCGGGTTCACCGGGTCCGAGCCGGAGGACGGTTTTAGGCGAGAGGGCCGGGTCGGCCGCGATTTTGCGGAGGTCGTCTGCGGTGACCGCCATGACCCGGGCGAGCTCTTCTTCCAGAGGCAGGTGTTTACCCAGATAGGACCAGGTCGAGCCGATCGAGGTCATCCGGCCGCGTGGGCTTTCGCCTTGCAGGGTCGCCGAGGTCGCCAGCTTGTTCTTGGCGCGTTCGACCTCGGCGTCGGTCAGGTTGTCGACTGCCGAGTCGATGGTTTTGATCAGCAGCTGCTCGACCTGTTCGGCGCGGTCGGGGTCGCAGGAGGCGTAGCCCAGGTAGCAGCCCAGACGGTCCTGCGGCATGAAGGAGAAGTCGGCTTCATCCGCCAGCCCGGGCTCGACCAGGGCCCAGTAGATCCGTGAGCCTTCGGAATCACCCAACACGTCGGCCAGAACCTTGGCGGCGTAGCGGGTGTCGTCCTGCGCACTTGGGCCGGGGCACAGCAGGCCGATGTAGTGCCGGGTGACGTTGGGGTCGTGCATCGTGTGTTCACGGGCGGCGATCTTGGGCGCGTCGTATCGGCGGGTCGCGCCGCTGGGCTCCCAGCCGCCAGCGATCTTTTCGACGTCGGCGACCAGCGTGTCGAAATCAAATCGGCCGACCGCGGAGACCACGACGTTGTCCGAGGCGTAACGCTGGCTGAAGTATTCGCGCATCTGCGCCGCGGTCAGGTCGGAAACGGTCTGCTTGGTCCCCAGCACGCGGAAGCCCAGCGGGTGGTCGGCAAAGTATCGTTCGATCAGCGTGTCCTGGAGCCGCCAGGTCGGGCGGTCGTCGTACATCCCGATCTCTTCGAGGATGACGTTCTTCTCCATGTCGAAGTCGGACTCGCGGAGCGCCGGGCGGAGGATGTCGCCGAGCAGGTCGACGGCACGGGGGAGGAACTCCGGCAGTATGTGCGCGTAGTAGACGGTCTGCTCGTGGCTGGTGAACGCGTTGTAGTTCGCGCCGATCTCGTCGAACTCGCGGTTGACATCGTCGGCGGTGCGGCGGGCGGTGCCCTTGAACATCATGTGTTCGAGGAAGTGGGAGACCCCCATGACCGGGGCGTCTTCATCGCGTGCGCCGGTCTTGACGAAGAAGCCCAGCGCGGCGGTGTGTGCGGCGGGGTCGGGCTCGGCGACGATGGTCAGGCCGTTGGGCAGGGTGTGGTGACGGAAGTCAGCAGCCATGGCTTACCTGTGATAAAGCCCCGCAGCATGCACGGGGCCTCGTGGGGTGATGGGATATCAGCTCAAGGCCGGGTCCGAGCAGCGGTGGGTCAGACCAACACCTTGTCCAGCTCTTCGGCAAAGACTTTCTTGGGGTAGCCGCCGGTCCACGACTTGGTGATCTCGCCGTTCTGGAAGAGGACGACCATCGGGATCCCCTGGACCTGGAACTTGATCGCCAGGTCGCGGTTGGCTTCCACATCGATCTTGCCCACCTTGATCTTGCCCTGATACTCATCGGCCAGGGCGTCGATCGTGGGGCTTAGCGCCTTGCAGGGCATGCACCATTCGGCCCAGAAATCTACAAGCACGGGCAGGTCGCTCTGGGCAACTAATTCGTCGAAATTGGCGTCGGTGATCTCTAAAACGGCATCGCTTGCCATGGTTAACTCCTGAGTATGGGGCCGCGACTCAAGCGGTTGCGACCCGTGGGGGGAGCGATTCTAGGCCAGCAGGATGGCGGTATCAACCAACGGCTGCCAGCCCGTGTCACGACCCATCACCGCCGAACACCCCTCTTACCGCTTCGCGACTTCCTACCCATCTCCCCCCGCCATCCGCCCATCCACTCCGCCCCCCACCGAAATAACCCTCGCCAACCTAAACCCGGCACGGGCTTTAATTTAGTATTTAGCCTAAATACGAAAATAGATCGGCGCGAATCACATAGGGCCGGATTTAGGACGGGGGGACTGGTGTGATCGGGGTCGGCAATGTGGCTGGAGCCGTTGGGCGGGCCAAAGGGTTCGGGCGGTTCAGGCGGACACGTTGGAGCGTTGATTGTTCATGGCTCGGTGACAGGTCGAGGGGACACCGGGTCATCGGCCCGGTTAAATAGGTCGTCCGCAGGCCGATCCGGTAGAATCCGGCCCATGACGCTTGAGAAGAAAATCGAGGACGGCAGCGCCCTGATCGGGGTGGTGGCGCTGGGGTACGTCGGGCTGCCTTTGATGCGGTCGTTTTTTGATGCCGGGTTCCGGGTCATCGGGTTTGATGTGGACCCCGAAAAGGTCCGCATGCTCAACGCGGGGGAGAACTATCTAAAACACCTGGGCAAAGACTTCGTCGGCAAGATGTCTTCGTCGGACCGGTTCGAGGCGACGGAGGATTTTGGTCGGCTCGGTGAGCCCGACGCGATCATGATCTGCGTGCCGACGCCTTTGGGGCCGCACCAGGAGCCGGACCTGAGTTTCGTGGAGCATTCCGCGGACGACGTCGCCAAGACGCTTCGGGCTGGGCAGTTGATTGTGCTGGAGTCCACGACGTATCCGGGGACGACCCGCGAGGTGATGCTGCCGAGGCTGGAGGCTGGGGGATTGAAGTGCGGCAAGGATTTTTACCTGGCCTATTCGCCGGAGCGTGAAGACCCCGGGCGCAAGGACCACAACACCCAGACGATCCCCAAGCTGGTCGGCGGGATCGATGCGGAGTCCGGCGAGCTGGCGGTCGCGATGTACCGCAAGGCGATCAAGGAGGTCATCCCCGTGAGCTCGGCGGAGGTCGCAGAGAGCGCCAAGATCCTCGAGAACGTCTACCGATCGGTGAACATCGCGCTGGTCAACGAGATGAAGCTGATCCTCGAGAAGATGGGGATCGATGTCTGGGAGGTGATCGACGCGGCGGCGACCAAGCCGTTCGGCTTCCAGGCGTTTTATCCCGGGCCCGGGCTCGGCGGACACTGCATCCCGATCGACCCGTACTACCTGACCTGGAAAGCCCGGGAGGTCGGCCAACCGACCCGGTTCATCGAGCTGGCGGGCCACGTCAACCACCACATGCCCGATTATGTCGTTCAACGGACGCTGCTGGCCCTGAATGAGGAGGGCAAGTCGGTCCGGGGCTCGAAGGTGCTGGTGATGGGCCTGGCGTATAAGCCGGACGTCGACGATGTCCGCGAGAGCCCCAGTTTTGAGCTGATCGAGCAGTTGGCGGACCTGGGGGCCCAGATCGAGTACCACGACCCGCACGTCAGCGCGACCCACAAGATGCGTCGGCACAACCTGAAGATGGCCAGCGTGGATATATCACCTGAAACGATTGCTGGTTACGACTGCATCCTGATTGCGACCCATCACACCGCCTGTGATTGGGACATGATTGCGGGTCATGCGAAACTGATCGTGGACACCCGGGGGGTCATGCGGAACCGGGCCGGGATAACCGGCCGAGTCGTCACGGCATGACTTTTTGACACAAACCCTTGTATTTACAGCATTTTAGCTTGACTACAGGCCCTTCTGGCGTCAAAATTAGGGGTGAAGGGGCTCTGGCTGAAAACAGCAGAGGTATAATGTCATACCGACCCGTCGATCCGGCGGGCGGATGGGAGTAGATCAGCGGATGAGTATTTCACGCTTCGCCATACGAGCGGCCGGGCTATCGGCCTGTCTGTTGATGACACCCCTGGCATCCGTGCAGGCGGGCCTCATCGATGACGGTGAGCCCGACGCCAACTACCAATCCCTCGCCGCCCAGTCCCAGTACGACTCGGTCGGCGTCGTCCGACTCAACGGCACGACCGTGGACAGCTCGGGCATCCTGATCTCCCCGGAATGGGTCCTCACCGCGGCCCACACCATCCCGTCGGGCAATCCACAACCCGCCGACACCTGGACCTTCGGCAGCGAAGTCCGCGGCATCGACTTTTCCATCCGCAACCCGAACTTCACCGGCCAGATCACCGACGGGTTCGACGTCGCCCTGCACAAACTCGACAGCCCGATTACGACTATCGCCCCAACCCAACTCTACACCGGCACCGCGGCGAGCCTGATCGGCCAGACCCTGACCTATGTCGGCTACGGCAAGTCGGGCACGGGCAGCACCGGCGACACCATCAACGCCGGCACGAAACGGGCCGGGCAGAATGTCGCGGAACAACTGGGCTACACCCTCAACCCCGGCGCAAGCCAGACGGTCTACTCCAACCAGATCCTCTTCTCGGATATGGATGACTCGCCAGGAACGCCTGGTGTCTGGGGGAATCCACTGGGGGCTACCAATGGGATCAACCTGGAATACCTGATCGCTCTGGGCGACTCCGGCGGCGGGATGTTTGTTGAGCAGGGCGGGCAGCACTACGTCGCCGGCGTCCACTCCACGATCTTTAACTTCGACCCCTCGAGCCTGGGCTACGGCGACGTCATGGGATCGACCACGATCGAGCAGTCCCTGGCCTGGATCATGAACACCATCAACCCGCCAGCGATCACCGGCGACCTCGACGGCGATGGGTTTGTCGGCATCGACGACCTGAACATCGTCCTGAGCAACTGGAACCAGAACGTCCTGGCTGGAGAAATCGGCCTGGGCGATCCTTCCGGCGATGGGTTCGTCGGGATCGACGACCTGAACACCATCCTCAGCAATTGGAACGCCGGCACCCCCCCCACCGCCAACCAACTCTCGGGCCTGGTTCCTGAGCCGACCACACTACTGATCCTGACTGTCGGCAGCGGCTTGCTGCTCCGACGTCGATCTTAAAATACAGTTACAGGCTGTACTGCCGGGCGACCGCCAACCGCCGCGACGAGTCGTGTCGCACCACACATGTAATACAGATCGCCAGGGGATGCCCTAGCGGTTGCCGTACTGCTTCTCGTAGTAGGTCCGGTACTCGCCGCTCTTGACGCGGTGCCACCAGGTTTCGTTGTCGACGTACCACTTGATCGTGTTTTCAAGCGCACCGGGCCAGGCGCTGCGTGTCGGCTCCCAGCCCAGGTCGCGTTTGATCTTGGTGGCGTCGATGGCGTACCGGCGGTCGTGGCCGAGCCGGTCGGTGACGTACTCGATGCTGGACTCGTCTTTGCCCATCGCGGCGAGGATCGAGTGGGTCAGTTCGAGGTTCGATCGTTCGTTGTTCCCGCCGATGCAGTAGGTTTCGCCGGCGGTGCCCTTCTCCATGACGGTGAGCACGGCTTCGCAGTGGTCTTCGACGTGCAGCCAGTCGCGGACGTTCTTGCCGTCACCATATAGTGGGACTTTTTTGCCCTCGATCAGGTTGGTGACGAAAAGCGGGATCACTTTCTCGGGGAACTGGTAAGGCCCGAAGTTGTTTGAACAGTTGGTCGTACAGACGTTGATGCCGAAGGTGTGGCAGTAGGCGCGGACGACCATGTCGGACCCGGCCTTGCTCGCCGAGTACGGGCTGCTCGGGGCAAATGGCGTGTCCTCGGTGAACTTCAGATCCAACTGTTCTAACGGCAGGTCGCCGAAAACCTCGTCGGTGGAAACATGCACGAAGCGTTTCTTGTTGTCCGGGTCGGCACGGCGCAGCGCGTCCAGCAGGGTCTGCGTGCCTAAGACGTTGGACTCGATGAACGGCCGGGCGTCGATGATCGAGCGATCGACGTGACTCTCCGCAGCCATATGAACCACTGCGTCGCACTGCTGGATCAACTCGGTGGTGAGTTCCAGGTCGAGGATGTTGCCGTGGACGAACTTGTACCGGTCGTCACCTTCGAGGTCGCTTAGGCTCTCGGGGTTGCCGGAGTAGGTCAGCGAGTCGAGGTTGATGATCGAGTAGTCCGGCCTTTCGCGAAGGACGAAGCGGACGAAGTTGGAGCCGATGAACCCGGCTCCGCCGGTGAGGAGGATGCGTTGACTCATACGGATTGCGGCTCCATCTGGCCGATGACGTCGGCGAGGTTGTTTTTCCAATCGGGCATCGGGCCCAACGCGGCTTCGGTCTTGCTCAGGTCCATCACGCTGTAGGCCGGGCGCGCCGCGGGGAGTTTATACTGATCGCTTGAGCAGGGTTTGATGTCGCAGGTATTGCCCGCGAGGCGTTTGATCTCACAGGCGAAGTCGTACCAGGTGCACTCCCCGCCGTCGGTCACGTGGAACGTGCCGCGTTCGCCCTTTTCCAGCAAAGTCAGCGAAGCCAGTGCCAGGTGTTGCGCGCTGGTCGGCCGACCGCGTTGGTCATCGACAACCAACAACTCATCGCGCTCACGGGACAGCCGGACCATCGTCGCGACGAAGTTGCGTGCCCAGGGCGCGTAGAGCCAACTGGTGCGGATCATCAAGTAGTCACAGCCGGAGGATTCGACACGGAGTTCACCGGCGGCCTTGGTTCGGCCGTAGGCGTTTAACGGGTCTCGTGCCTGATCGGTCTTGTAAGGCGTATCGGCCTTGCCGTCGAAGACGTAGTCCGTGGAGTAGTGGATCAGGGTCGCGCCGATTGTTTTGCAGTGGTCCGCCAGGTAGCCGACGGCGTCGGCGTTGAGTCGGTGGGCCGTGTTCTCCTGATCTTCCGCGCCATCGACATCGGTGTATGCGGCGCAGTTCACAACGAGGCGTGTGTCCTTGCCGACATGTTCCGCGATCGACTGGGGGTCGGTGATATCGAGCGTCGGCAGGTCCAGGCCGGTGTGCTCGATATCACGGCGAAGCAACAGCTCGCGCCAGGCCTTGCCGAGCATGCCGAGCGCTCCGACGACGACGGCGGGTCCGGATGATGGTGCCGG
Source organism: uncultured bacterium (assembly GCA_965368605.1). GTDB lineage: Bacteria > Planctomycetota > Phycisphaerae > Phycisphaerales > Phycisphaeraceae > JAJRRS01. Next base: position 9,596 of record CBDUNP010000039.1, read on the forward strand.
TGCGTCACTCATTTATGCTGAACCTCCCAGGGGAAGCCGGGGACCGAGTCGAAGTCGCGCCGATCTTCATCGGGCGCGGCGGGGTCGTACTGGTGGGTGACGTAGTACAGCAGCCCGGCGGGGTCCGTGCCGACGGTCGCGGCGCCGTGCCAGAGCGGGGGCGGGATGACCATCACGCCGGGGCGTTTCTCGCCGATCACGGCGACCCATGCACGGTTGGAGTCTTCATCGTAAACGCCGACCTTCAGGTGCCCGTGCAGGACCAGCCAGAAGTCGGTCTGCTTGGCGTGGCGGTGCCAGGCCTTGACGACGCTGGGGTACATCACCGAGTAGTTAACCTGCCCGGTGGGCTGCAGGACGTGTTGGAACTGGTTCATCAGTGACCAGCCGCGGTCGTCGGTGAAGACCGAGGTGGGCGAGAAGATCGGCTCATTTTTTTCCTTGGCGATTGCGAAGGCTTCTTCGAGCGGGCCGGTGTGTGTGGTGGGGGCGAGGGTTTTCAAGTCGTTTATCGCGTGGGTGTGTTTGGGGTCAGCCGGTCGCAGGCGGCCGGGTAATAATCACTTGTTATTCGCGCCGCCGGATTTTACCAGCTCGCTGGCGCGGAAGAGGCTTTCGAAGGTGCCGGCGTCGGTCCACCACCCGCCCAGGACTTCGCTGGTCAGGTCGCCACGCTGGAGGTAGGCGTTGTTGACGTCGGTGATCTCCAGCTCGCCACGGTCGGACGGCTTGAGCGTCTGGCAGATGCTGAAGACGTCGTGGTCGTAGAAGTAGATCCCGGTGACGGCAAGATCGCTCTTGGGGTCTTTGGGTTTCTCGACGATGTTTGTGACTTTGCCTTCGCTATCAAGCTCGGCAACACCGAAGCGTTCGGGGTCGTGGACCTGCTTGAGCAGGAGCTTCGCCCCGCTGGGCTGCTTGCGGAAGTCGTCGGCGGCTTTGTTGATGGAGCCTTCGATGATGTTGTCGCCGAGGATCACGCAGACCTTGCCGCCGTCGGCGAACTCTTCCGCGAGCTTCAGGGCGTCGGCGATCCCGCCCTCGCCTTCCTGGTAGGCGTAGCCCAGGTATTTCAGCCCGAGCTGGTGGCCGTTCTTCAGGAGCTTGAGGAAGTCGCCGGCGTGTTCGCCACCGGTGACGACCAGGACCTCGTCGATCCCGGCGTTGGCCAGGCACTCGATGGGGTAATAGATCATCGGCCGATCGTAGACCGGGAGCAGGTGCTTGTTCGTGACCAGCGTCAGCGGGCGGAGCCTGGAGCCCAGACCGCCGGCGAGGATGATACCCTTCATGGTGGTTTACCTTGCCCTACAAAAACAAAACGGGTTATTGGACCCAAATCCGGGCCTTCCTGTGTATTGTGCATCGGCTAGAGGTGGTATGCCAATCCATGAAAACCTTTGCCCGTATTGGGTTGTTGGCCTATCATAAGACGGTCAAAAGTGCCGGTATTTGCTGCAAGGAGGCGAACCGGACACCCGCGGGTCGGCCAATAACCGATCCGGACTCGGTCAGGGACGGATATGCAATCACCAAGACGGTCATGGGAGTCGCTTAGAACGATCGCGTTCCTGGGCAGCTATCTGCCGAGGCGTTGCGGGATCGCCACCTTCTCGGGCGACCTGGCCGAGGGGATCGCCAAGGCCGCCGACCACGCGGACATCTGGTCCGTGGCCATGAATGACCGGCCGGAGGGGTATCGCTATCCGCCGAGGGTCTGGTTTGAGATCAACCAGAACCGACAGGGCGAATACCGGCTCGCGGCGGACTTCCTGAATATGTCCAAGGTCGATGTCTGCTGCCTCCAGCACGAGTTCGGGCTGTTCGGCGGGCCCAGCGGACGGTACGTCATCGACTTCCTGCGCCGCCTGCGCATGCCGATCGTATCGACCCTGCACACTGTCCTGAAAGAGCCCAACAAGGATCAGCTTGAGGTCACACGCCAGCTCAACGAGGTCTGCGACCGGTTCGTGGTCATGGCCGAGCGGGCCTATGAGTTCCTCACCGAGATCTACGACATCCCCGAGCACAAGATCCAATTGATCCCCCACGGGATCCCGGACGTGCCGTTTGTCGATCCGAACTTCTATAAAGACCACTTCGGCGTCGAGGGCAAGAAAGTCATCCTCACGTTCGGCCTGCTGGGCCCGAGCAAGGGGATCGAGAACATGATCGAGGCGCTGCCCCGGATCGTGGATCGGCACCCGGACGTGGTTTACATCGTCCTGGGCGCGACGCACCCGGGCGTGATCGCACATGCCGGCGAAGACTACCGGATCGGGCTGAAGCGCCGCGTCGCGGAGTTGGGGATCGAAGACAACGTCGAGTTCGTCAATAAGTTTGTCGCGTTGGACGAGCTGGTCGAGTTCCTGGGCGCGGCAGACGTGTATGTCACGCCTTATCTGAACGAAGCACAGATCACGTCCGGCACGCTGGCGTACGCGCTGGGCACGGGTAAGGCGACGGTGTCTACGCCCTACTGGCACGCGCAGGAACTGCTGGCCGAGGGCCGGGGCAAGCTCGTGCCGTTCGGGGATGAGAAGAGCCTGGCGGCGGCGGTGAATTACCTGTTCGACCACGAGACCGAGCGTCACGCGATGCGCAAGCGGGCGTATCAATACACGCGTCCGATGCGCTGGCAGGAGGTCGCAGGGCAGTACCTGGACCTGTTCGCCGAGGTCCGCGAAGAACGCAACCGCAACCCCAAGCCGGTCGAGCAGCACACCCGCGCGCTATTGAGCGCCCCACGCGACCTCACCGAGATCAAGCTGGATCACCTGCTGACGCTGACCGACGACGTGGGTATCCTGCACCACGCCAAGAACACGATCCCCGATCGGCACCACGGCTACACGACCGAGGACAACGCCAAGGCCCTGGTCGTTGTGCTGATGGCACAGGACCACCTGGACAGCGCCGTGGGCGGGAAGGTCGAGCCGCTGGTTTCCAAGTATCTCAGCTTCTTGGAACACGCCTACAACCCGCAGACCGAGCGGTTCCGGACACGGATGACGTACAGCCGTCACTGGCACGACGAAGACGCGTTGTCGGAAGACGTCCACGCCCAGGCGGTGCTGGCGCTGGGCGAAGCGGTTGCCAGTTGCCAGTCGCGCGGGCAGATGACGCTGGCGGCGAACCTGTTCCACCGGGCGCTGCCCGCCTGCGAAGCGTTTGAGAATCCTTATGCCTGGGCACACGCGCTGATCGGCATCCATGCGTATCTGCGGCGGTACTCCGGCGACAGCCACGCCCGCCGTGTCCGCGAAGGCTTGGCCGAGAAGCTATTTAATAAGTTCCTTGAGAACACCGGCATGGACTGGACCTGGCCGATGGATCGGCTGGGCTACGCCAACGCACGCCTGCCTCATGCGCTCTTGATGTCCGGCCGATGGATGTTCCGCAACGATATGATCGAGGCGGCGCTGAACAGCCTGAAGTGGCTGAACCACATCCAGGAAGGCGAAGACGGCCGCTTCTCTCCGGTCGGCGACGACGGCGGGCTGGACCGCGGCGGTGAGAAATCACGGTTTAATCAGAAGCCGTTGGAAGCCTCCGTCACGATCGAGGCGTATCTCGAAGCGTACCACGTCACCAATGACCAGATCTGGGCCGACCGGGCGGAGCACTGCCTGAACTGGTTCCTCGGCGAGAACGACCTGCACACCCCGCTGTACGACCACCAGAGCGGCGGGTGTCACGATGCGCTGATGTCGCAGTGTGTCAATGAGAATCAGGGCGCGGAGGCGACGCTTGCATGGCTGACTTCGCTGCTGAGTCTGTACACACACACAAACCAGACACCAGGCGACGCTTCGCTGAACCCGCACACCCACGGCGGAAAGAAGGCTACAAAGCCCGACCGCAACCCGCCTAAACCCAAGCCCAAAAAAGACCGGCCCGCGACCAGTTCGACCTGAGCGCGTCTCAGTCTGACAGCCTTCGGACAAGCCGCCAAATAGACAAAACAAGCCCGCCACCATCCGGTCGCGGGCTTGTGTGTTGTTGTAAGTTAGTCGTTGCCGACTGTTTATGAATGGCGGCGGCGCGAGGTCCGCAGCACCAGAGCCCCCAGCCCCATTGCGGCCAGGGTCGTGGTCACAGGCTCGGGGATCGGCTGATCGATCGCGGTGAGTTGCAGGGCTACGCCCTTGAAGCCGGCGCTGGTCCCGTAGCCGAGCCCGTTGCCCGGGCCGACGTCGATGCTGCTGACCAATTCTTCCTCCAATAGCCCGTTCACCTCAGCGAGAGCCCGGACGGTGAAACGGTAGTTGCCCGCCCCGATCACACCGGTTTCATCCAGGTTGACAGAATTGTTGCTGACGCTGGTCTTGTAGGCGGATTCATTGGTATCGGTGTTGATCAGGATGATGCTTGCTTCGTTGAATACACCGCTGGCGATTTCGGCATCGCCGACAAGCACTTCAGTTCCCGCCGAGAGGAAGCCGGAGATATCGAACTCGGCCGCTTCATCGATGGAAAACAGGACGTCCAGGGTGCTGTCCGCGTCCGCACTGAAGCCGTAGAA
>CBDUNP010000040.1:0-14118 GCA_965368605.1 uncultured bacterium
GTTTCGTAGTCTTTTTGCTCGAAAGGTTCAGCCATGACCAGCCCACTCGATTCCGCCCTGACCCTGGCACACACGTCCGGCGATCTGATGGTCGGGGTGCTACTTCTGGCGATTGCCGCCGGTTTTATCGCGGGCCTGTTCTATGAACGTGTCAGCAGCCGGAACAAGCAGGATCGCGGGAACTGATCCTTGCCCGGCATAGACCTCATCCACCTCATCGATAATTGGCGCGGCAAGCGCATCATGGTCGTCGGCGACTTCATGGCCGACCGCTATATCTATGGCCACGCCCAGCGGCTGAGCCCCGATGCCCCGGTCCCCGTGCTCGCCCAGCAGCGCACCGAGCTGAAGCCCGGTGGCGCGGCGAACGTCGCGCTGGCGCTCCGTGCGCTGCGCTGCGACGTGGATTGCGTGGGTGTGGTGGGCAAAGACGCGATGGCGGATGAGCTGCGTGGCTCGCTGAAGGCCGATGGCTGCGACGCCTCGGGGCTGATCGCGGACGGTGACCGGCCGACCACGGTGAAACACAACTTCATCGGGCTGGCCCAGCACCGCCACCCGCAGAAGATGTTCCGCGTCGACGAGGAGAGCCGGGACCCGGTATCGAAGCCGGTGGCCGAACGGTTACTGAAACTCGCCGAACGCAAGCTCAAGAAAGCCGACGTGCTGTGCCTTGAAGATTACGGCAAGGGCGTGCTGACCGAGTCGGTGTGCCAGGGGTTGATCAAACTCGCCAGGCGGATGGGCGTGCCCGTGCTGGTCGACCCGGCGGCGATCGAAGACTACAGCAAATACCGTGGCGCGACCTGCATCACCCCGAACCGTTTCGAAGCAGCGCTGGCAACCGGACGCGATGCGGAAGACGCGGACGAAGCGTCGATCGTCGCGCTGGGCCGAAAACTCATCCGCGACCTGAAGCTGGACACGCTGGTGCTGACGCTGGACCGGCAGGGGCTGCTGCTGATGCACAAGGGCGGCAAGCCACAGTTCGTCCCGACGCGGGCGAGGGACGTCTACGACGTGACCGGGGCCGGTGACACCGTGCTGGCGATGCTCGCCGCGGCGCTGGCGAACGACACGGGCTGGGAACACGCGACCGAGTTGGCCAACGTCGCGGCCGGGCTTGAGGTCGAACGTTTCGGCGCGGTCCCGGTGGACCTGGACGAGGTACTGCTGGACGTGCTGGCGACCTCCAACCAGGCGCACGGCAAGTTGCGCACGCTCGATGAATTAGTAACAGAGCTACAGGCACACAAACGTCAGGGCAAGACGATCGCGTTCACCAACGGGTGTTTCGACATCCTCCACGCCGGGCACGTCAGCTACCTGCGTGCCGCGGCGGCGCAGGGCGATCTCTTGGTCGTCGCGATGAACAGCGACAAGTCGATCCGCAAACTCAAGGGCGAGGATCGGCCGGTGAACCACGAGGCCGACCGGGTGCTGGTGCTCAGCGCCCTGGAGAGTGTGGACTACGTCGTGGTGTTCGGCTCGGACACGCCCAAGCCGTTGCTCCGGAAGATCAAGCCCGACGTTTTGGTGAAGGGCGACGAGTACGCACACGATCAGGTCATCGGCTACGAGATCGTCGAGTCCTACGGCGGGAAGATCGCCCGCGTACCGATGGTCAAGGGCAAGAGCACCACCAACATCATCCGCAAGATCGGCTCGGACAAGCCGAAGAAGAAGTGATTCACACTTCAAGATAGAGCGGTTTGCATCATAACTCACCGCGCCGTTTTCTGTCACCCCGCGCAGGCGGGGGTCCAGGTGTGGCCAAGCTGGATTCCCGCCTGCGCGGGAATGACGGAAAGTCATTTCGCAAGACGTTCTAACTCCGCGTTTTAACTTTGGAAGCCGGGTTATTCCGCGATAGCTGACGAAGACTCGCGCAGCTTGTTTTCCAGATCAATCAACGACTCGTGTCGGGGATCGATACGGCGGAGGGACTGAAGGTGCTGCTTCGCGGCGTCCAGGTCGCCGGCCTTGATGCGCCAGTTCGCGGCCTGGGCGGCGGCGTGGGCGCTGCTGGGGTCGGCGGTGAGGACGCGCTCGTAGAGTTCGGCGGCCATCTGCGGCTTGCCGAGCATCGCCCAGCTTGTGGCGATGTCACGCAACACGGTCGGTTGCAGATGCGCCTCGGGGGATAGTGCGTTCAGCGCGGCGAGCGACTCGGCGGGCTGGTTGTCCCGGCGGAGCAGCGAGGCGCGTTTAAGCACGTAGACCGTCCGGGTGTTGGGGCTTGATTCGGGGGCGGTGTCGATGGCCCGCTGGGTCTGTTCGAGCGCGAGCTGGAGCTTGTTTTTCTTGGCGTAGATGTCGGCCATGAGTGCGTAGGCGCTGTGCAGCTGCGAGTCCCGACGGAGCGCGGTGAGCAGGGTTTCGATCGCTGCGTCGTCTTCGTTGAGTCTGACCTGGAGGTTGGCGAGGCTGACCGCGTGCTTGCTGTTGGTCGGCTCGATGCTCATCGCCTGCTCGTAGTGGTGGCGGGCGTCTTCGTATTCCTTGAGGTTCAGAGCCAAATCACCCGCGACCTGATTAAGCTGGGCGTTGCGGGGCTGGATCTTCAGGGACGCCTGGAACGCGGCCAGCGCGTCGGCGGGTCGTCCGGCCTCCAGGAGCATCTGGGCGTGGAGCGTGTGAGCCTCGGCGGAATCGGGGTGCTCGGCTAACACCTTATCTAACCGATCGATCAGCGGCTGGATGTCGCGCTTGTTTTCAGCGGCCTTGATCAGCAGGTCGCCGAGTTCTTCCAGTGTTCCGCTGATGTCGGTATCGGCTGGTGCGGCGGCGGCGTTGGATGGCGCTTCGGTTTCGTCGGGTACGCCCCGGCCCGGTCCCCAAAGCGTTAGGACACCCAGCAGGCCAAGCACAACCACGACAAGGATAATCCAGGGCGCAGCGCCGCCGGCCTGGCGAGCGGCGAGGAGCTTATGAGGGCGTGGGGTGGATGGTTCCGGGGTCGCGGTGCTTTTCATGCCTCAAGCGTACCGCAACCGCTGTCGGCTGCAATCCGGCGAGTCAACAAGTAGGGTTGATTCCGCAGGCTCAGGACTCCGCGGAATCGTGGGCACCCGTGGGCTCAGCCTGAGGCTCGTAATACATCGGGACCAGGTAATAGCGTTCGTTCTCCGGGGCCTGGCGCATGGACGCGACCGGCGTTGCGGATGGAGAACCTCCCAGGCCGGGGGCCGCAATCGACCCCGCCAGCAGCAAGCCCAGATAGGCCGACACGCTGTAACGCACCCAGCTATGCATAAACGCTCCTGTTTCACGGCGGGCGGGCATCGCCAACCGGTGTAAGAATCCAATTCAACCGGCGGGCGGGCAAGTGTTGGATCGGGGAACGAGATAATTTTCTATGAGACCGCGTTGAACTCAGATCTCAACCTTAGCCTGGCGGTCGGCCTATAATCGCCACGATGCTTGAACTCAGCCGGACCGTCAGATTCTGCATAAACGATCCAGCCCCACCCGACGTGTCCCGGCAGGGGGATGAAGCGGTCACGGGTACGGACGCGCGTGACAACACCTTCGCCGCTCGCCCACCGATGCGCGGGCTTGGCCGATACTACGAACTGGACGTGACCTGCCGGGGCGAGGCGGACCCGCAGACCGGGTACTTCATAAACATCAAGCAGATCGACGAGGCGGTGCACGGGCACGCTCTGCCCTGTATCCGAGAGGCTCTGTTCGGGCGGGGGGGCTCGGCGATGGCACCGATCGGCGGGCTGATGCGCGGGATGCTCGCGTCACTGCAGCCCGAGCTCGGCGGGTCGGTGATCCTGCTGGCCTTGCGACTGACCCCGACTTACTCGATCGCTTTGAGGAGTGACGACATGGAACATGTATTGATCCGTCAGAAGTACGAGTTCTCCGCGGCCCATCGGCTGCACGTGCCCGGGCTCAGCGATCAGGAGAACCGCGACGTGTTCGGCAAGTGCAACAACCCCGCGGGCCACGGCCACAACTACCAGCTTGAGGTCGCGGTGCGTCTGCCGATCGACCCTGATGGACGGTCCGTGGACGTCGAACAGATCGACGCCGTGGTCAACCAGCACGCGATCGAGTTGCTGGACCACAAGCACCTGAATACGGATGTGCCACAGTTTTCCGAGCTTAATCCGTCGGTAGAGAATATCGTGAGGGTGATCTGGGAGATGCTGGCGGACAAGTTTGACGGGTTTGGGGCCGGGGCCGGGCTGGAAGAACTGAAGGTCTGGGAAACGTCCAAGACCGTGTGCTGTTACCGCGGGACGGGGGCCCTTCAGAAGGCTCACTAGTGCATGGTGAAAACAGGGGTTACACTATTTACCTATGTGTACCCTCTGGCTGGCACAGGCCGTCGAATCCAAACCCAAACTTGCAAGCCCCGAAGGGGGTTTGTTCAGCCTGTTGCTGATCGGCGCGTTGCTGCTGATCGGGATGCTGATGTTGATCGGCCTGATCATCGCGTGGCGTAACTATATGAATCGCCAGCGTGAGCTCGAGTACGAGCACGAGGAGCGTATGGCCGACATCCCCAGGCCGGACGCCTGGTCCACGTCTGCACAGCGGATCGATCCGCCCGAGGCCGAGCCGGGCGAAGCCCACGTCGCACACGAGGAGCCGGGACCCGAGGGGTACACCGAAGACGACGAGCCCGACGATGAAGACGATGAGTTCCCGTTCGATCTTGATGGAGATGAGGACGGGGACGACGACGGCCCGATCGGGCGATCCTGATCAGGCCTGAGCCGGCGCATCTTTCCGAGCCAACTGCATCAGGCGTTGATGCGTGCCGATCGCCGAGTCCGGATCATCGGGGTCGGGTTGCCGCTGGACGTAGATGCCGTCGGGCTGCATATCCCAGGCCTGTCGTCGGTCGGCGAGCATGATGTCCAGTATCTGCTTGAGCCTGGCCTGCAACGCGGGGTCGGTGATCGGCGTGATGCACTCGACGCGGTTGTCGAGGTTGCGGTACATCCAGTCGGCGCTGCCGATGTAGTACTCGGATGCTCCGTCTTCGCCGGCGTTGTTGTGGAAGTGGAAGATGCGAGAGTGTTCCAGGAACCGTCCGATCACGCTCTGCACGGTGATGTTGTCGCTGAGCCCGGGGACGCCGGGGCGTAACGTGCAGAACCCGCGGACGATGAGCTTGATGCGCACGCCGGCCTGGCTGGCCTCGTAGAGCTTGCGGATGATCGCGCGGTCTTCCATGCTGTTCATCTTGGCGATGATCAGCGGGCGGTTAGGATCGTCGGGGTCCGCGCCCCGGGCGTGCCAGGCCTTGCAGTGCTCCATCTCCCGCTCGATCATCCCCACCAGTCTCGCACGCAGGTTCGTCGGCGCGATCAACAGTTTCTTAAAATCGCGTTCCTGGCTCATCCCGGTGAGGTAGTGGAACAGCTCGACCAGGTCGCCGGTGATCAGCGGGTCGGCGGTGAACAGGCTCAGGTCGGTATACAAAGACGCGGTCTTGGAGTGGTAGTTGCCCGTGCCAATGTGTGCGTAGCAGCGCATACCGTCGGCTTCATGGCGAACCACAAGGCTGGTCTTGGTGTGCGTTTTTAATCCTACGACACCGTAGACGACGTGCACGCCGGCCTTTTCAAGGCGTTGCGCGAGCTGGACGTTGCGCTCTTCATCGAACCGGGCTTTCAGTTCGACCAGGCAGACGACCTGCTTGCCGGACTCGGCAGCGCGGATGATGTCGGGGATGAATGGCGAGTCGCCACTGGTCCGGTAGAGCGTCAGCTTGATCGCGATCACCTTCGGGTCGGTCGAGGCGGCGTGGATAAAACGCTCGACGCTTGCGCCGAAAGACTCGTAAGGGTGATGCGCCAGCACGTCGCCGGCCCGGATGATGCTGAAGATGTCGGCCTCGGTATCCATCAGGCGTGGCGGGACGACCGGCTTCCAGGGCTCGCACTTCAGCTCGGGCTTGTTCAGGCTGTGGATCGCCCAGAGGTCGGTGTACTCCAGCTCCCCGGGCATCTGGTAGATCTCCTGCTCGCGCAGGTCCAGCTGCTCGGCCAGCAGGCGGTTCATCGGCAGCGACGGGTCGCCGCTGACCTCCAGACGCACCGCCTTGGCGAAACGCCGATCTCGCAGCTCCTGCTCGATCAGTTCCAGCAGGTCTTCGGCGTCTTCCTCGTCGCGCTCAACGTCGGCGTTGCGCGTCACACGGAACGGCTGGGCGTCGATGATATTCATGCCCTTGAAGAGCTCATCCAGGTTATGCCGGATGATCTGTTCGAGGTTCACGAACAGGTGCCCCTGCCCGTCATCGACATCGCCTTCCGCATCCAGCCGGACCCAGCCGGGCAGGACAGCGGGGACCTTGACGCGGGCAAAACAAAACGGGCTGGCGGCATCGGTATAGACACTGCTGTCGGGAACATAGTCTTTCGACGGGATGTCCTGATCGTTGGGGTCACTCAGCAGCACGCCCATCGACGTGCTGAGGTTACTGATAAAGGGGAACGGGTGCCCGGGGTCAACCGCCAGGGGCGTGAGCACCGGGAAGAGGTTTCGCCGAAAGAACTCCGAGGCTCGGCCGCGCTGCTCGTCGTCGAGCTGGTCCCACTTCAGCAGGTGGATCCCGTTACTCAAGAGCTCGGGTTTGATGACCTGCTCGAAGCAGTCGGCCTGGAGGCGCAACATCGGGATCACGGCCTGGCGGATCATCGCGATCTGTTCGGCGGCGGTGAGCCCGTCGGGGCTGCGCATGCTCACACGCGCCGCGACCTGGCGTTTGAGTCCGCCGACCCGTTTCTGAAAATACTCATCGAGGTTGGAGTTGAAGATCGCCAGGAAGGCGACCCTCTCCAGCAGTGGGGTCCGGTCGTCCAGGGCTTCGTGCAAGACCCGGCGGTTAAACTCCAGCCAGGAGAGCTCGCGGTTCAGAAACAGCGGGCGTCCCTGCTCGTCGCACTCACCGAGATAAGCGACGTGGGGGCTGGTGGTCGGGCTGTCCTGTGCGGGTGGTTTCATGGCAAATTACAGGCGGGGGTCAGGCGGCCAAGTGGCGAACGCTCCAAGATACCCTTAACCGGGCGGTCGCGTCGAGCGGGGCCTATAAAACACGGCTTAAACGTGATAAGCAGGGTTCGTGGCCCCGGCTGAGCCCCTCTATCATCGACCGTTATCGTCGCTGGGTTCAGACCCCGGCGTGCGGACGAGGATCACCGCGTCGCGTAGCAGCAGCCGATCGAGGATCGGCCCGTTGACCCCGGGGTCCAGCCGGATGTTTAACGCGGGCTCGGTGGCGGGCGTATTAATCCGGATCATCGGCTGCTGTCCAGAGATACGGAAACGCTGCGGCTCGTGGTCTTCCGATGAAACGATCACCTCGAAGTCGGACCAGTCCGCCATCGTCGCGGGGGCGTCCTGCGTGTCCAACTCGGCGACGGCGGCAAAACGCTGTGACCCGTCGGGCAATTCAATCGCCACCTCACCCGGGGCGTGCATCCGGACCGAACGCCCGGACAGACGCAGCGGGGCAGGCAGCCCAAACACATACGTCTTATGCCTGGCGCGGATCGGCAACTCGGTCAGGTCGACCAGCCTCAGCCCGCCCGCCCAGAAGTCGATGCGTGCCAGCTCGTCGATCGGCATCTGGATATCGTTGGGTAACTCGCCCGGCGGGAAGACACGGCAGGACACCAGCCCGCCGGAGATCTCTAACCGGTCGGCCTGCACGCGCGTGCCGTCGGCGAGCGTCAGCCGGTGGTTCGGCTCGATCACCTGTGTCTTGGGATTCGATAACGACATCGACGCGATGCGGCCGTAGGGGATCGTGACCGGGGCGTCACCCGATTCCGAAACCAGCGTAACACCCTGCCCGGCGAGCGCGGACACGAAGCCCGACAGCGTGTCGCCGTTGATTAAGGTGATGACATCCGAGTTCGGCACGGCGCGTAGATCCGTGGCGTCGCCGGGGACCCAGCTCACATGCGCGATATCTTCGAGCATGATCGAGATCGTGCCGATCCGGTTGTGTCGCCACTGAAGCCCCGCGCCGTCGTCGGTCGGCCCGACCCAACTGCCGGAGAAGCGTTGCCCGTTGGTCAGCCAGACGCCGGGCATCCCGGAAAGGTCCATCGTCTCACTATCGCCGATCTCGCGGAGCTGGACGTAGCGGTCGATGTCGGCACTCCGGAGGGTGCGTTCTTCGTCGAAGTAATTCAGCGTGTGGTTGTCGAGCGTGGTGATCTCGATCGGGTGCGCCTTGAGGTCCGGGCCGATGAGCGTGGCCGGGGTGACCGCCAACACAGAAGGTGAGATACACCACAGGCAGGCTGCCATGATCCAGAAGATCAACCGTCGCCGGTGTCCGTGCTCACGGCGCAGCCCACCCCGGGGTTGATCGAACCGGGCACAACTTAAGTTCCGGGATGTAGGCACAACAGGGGTCACTTCTGAAATATCGGCAAAAGCCGGTTAGGAATCTGTAAGATCAGTAAACTCATCGAGGTCCCATAAGGCCCGCCGTGCCCGCTGTTCCAGGAGCCGTCGGGGAGCTGGGCGGTCACGAGCTGCTCGCGGACCCGGGGGTACCAGCGTTCCCAGTGGTCTCCACCGGCCAGGAACATGGCCTGGGCGGCGTAGTAATGCCCGTAGAAGTAGTGGCCGCCCGCGCCGAACGCCGTGTTCTGCGACCCGTTTTCCAGGTAGGCCAGCCCCTTACTCAGGGCGTCGTCTTCATAGACCCCGGCATAGTATAGCGCTGCAACCCCGGCCGCGGAGCGCGGGAAGGCCGATCCGCCCGAGTTGAGCATGTACTTAAACCCGCCGTCCGCGGGGTTCTGACACTGGCGGACATACGCGATCGCGCGGTCGATCGTTTCCTTAGGCACGCTCAGCCCGGCGTTGCGCGCCGAGCGCAGGGCCATCACCTGACAGATCGTGACGGAGATATCCGCATCGAAAGGGCGGGGCTGGTATCGCCAACCGCCTTCGGGGTTCTGTGTCGTGACGATCAGGCGCACGGCTTTGAGCAGCGCCTCGCGCGTGCGTTCGTCGCCGGTCATCCCGTAGACCTCACCGAGAAACAGCGTGGCGAACCCGTGGCCGTACATCGGGCCGTGCGACGCGTCCGCGACGATCAGCCCGGACTCGGTGGCGTGATCGAGGACGAAGTCCAGCCCGCGCTGCACGTTGGGGCCGTACTCGCCGCGCCCGGGCATGTGCCCGTCCGCCATAAACGCCAGACACGCCAGCGACGTAATCCCGACGTGCCGTTGGAACCGGTTACTCCCGTAGCTGCCGTCTTCCTGCTGCGACTGCGCCAGGTAGGCAAGCCCCTTCTGGACCGATCGGCGCGAAGCGTCGGTGATCTCGACAAAGTCTACGCCGGCGTTGGTCACGTCCTGCGCGCTAACCGGGGACGGCTGAACCGCAGCGGTTAACAACCACCCGGCGAGTGCGGCGACGGCGACGGGATGTTTACGCATGTTTAGCAACCGTCTACTCCTGCTCCGCCAGAGCTTTGTAATACGCTTCGGTCATCGACCGGTACAACGGGCTGAACCGTTCGCGCAGGCCGTCGCTTAATTCTTCACGGACACGCGGCGGAAGCTCGCCCCATTCCTTGCGGAGCTGCTCGATCGGTGTGTCTTCGGTCTCGGGGTTGATCGGTGTGCCGGTGCCCGCGGCGCCGGTGCTGGCCTGCGCGCCGCCGGGTTGTGCCTGCTGCCCGCCAGCGCCAGCCTGCTGCTGGGCCAGGTCTTTGCTGCCCTGGTCCTGATCGCGTGGCTTGCCTGACGAGCTGCCGCCGCCGGAGGACGACTGGTCTTGCGCCGCTTCGATGACCTGATCCAGCTTGCGGAGGATCGATTCCTGGGCCCGCTGCGTCTCGATCCCGGGATCAAGCGCCCGGCCAAGTCGGCGCGAAACATCGTCCATCTCGTTCACCGCCTGCTCGAACGCGTCCACCGCGTCCGACACGGAAAGCGCTCGCTCGATTTCATCGTTCAAGTCATTCTGCGTTTCGGACGTGTCAGGATCGATGGGGTCGGCGGGGGCTGTGGACTCCTCACCAGGCACCGTCTGTGTTTCTTCCGGCGTGAGATTCAGCAGGTCGTCGAGCGTGGGTTGGTCGGCTTGAACACATACACCACTGACAACCGTCAGGCATATCGCCATGATCACACACCCCGCCGAAACTCGGACGACGCGGAAAACGTTCATGGTGTTTCCTCCGTGTCCGCATCAACATCCGGGGACGGGGCCGGTGGCTGGGGTGGGGCGGGCTGAGCCGAGGGGTTCTGTTGCTTCATCTGTTCTATTAAACGCTTGCCGAGGCTGGATAGTTCACGCTGACGTGTGGAAAGCTCGAGCATCTTCTGTTTCATCGGCTCATCTGGCTGGCCAACCAAACCCGAATCCATCGATCGGGTCATGTCATACACAACCGACTGGAGGCCACGGATCAGCTTCAGCTCGGCGATGGGTGCGATTAAGGGCGGTTCCTGCCCGCCGCCTCCACCACCCCCGCCGCCGCCGCCTCCACCATCGGCAAACTCATCGTCGCTGGGGGGGGCTTCTTTCAGAGCCTCGGCCATCGTGCGCAGATAGAGGGCGATCATCTGCTGTTCATCCTGGACCGGGGTGTCTCCGTCACCCCGCCGCAACGCATGCACGACGCGGCTGGAGGTGACGCCGACCAGCTCGTGCATGTGCTCGAACGCCAGGGTCTGATCCACGAGCTTGCCGGTCTCGGCGATCGCCTGCTGGAGCTCGGACTGCTGGCCCGAAAGCGCGATCAGCGCCGCGCGGCGCTGGCGGTTGATCGGTCCGGCGTCGGCGATCCCCTTGGCGGATTCACGCAGGCCGTCCTGCGCTTTGGCGTGCGCCTCGTAGGCCTGCCTCAGTTGTTCGCGTTCCTTACGGGCCTGCGCCTCGGCGTTGTCTTCGACAAGTTTGTTCAGTTCATCCAAGGCGGCCTGGAGGTGTTCAACCGCGTCGCGTTCGGCGGTCAGCGCGGCGGGTCCGTCACCCTGCCTTAGTGAGCCGACCGCCACGCCTTGCTCGCGCACCGCGTCGGCGAGTTTTTTAGCAACCTCGATCGACTCCTCCGACCCGCCGGCCTGATGCTGTGCCCCCATCGTCGCGCGGCGCAGGTTGAGCTGATCCGGTTCGAGTGTCGCGACCTCGCCGTTGAGTGTTTTTTCAAGCAGCAGCGCCTGCGCGGTCTGGCGATCTAGCAGCTTGCGCACAAGCTCGGTAAGTTCCTGGAGCCTGCGCTTGAGGATCGCCTGCCGACGCTTCTCCTGCGTGCCCATCTCCTCGAGCATCTGGTCGAGCGCATCCAGCGCCTGGTCCTGCTGCTGGCCGGATTGCGAGAGCCGGTTCTCCTGCATGGATTCCGAGGACTGCTGCATCGACTCGCTTAAGCCCTGTCGCTGACCGATCGCGGCGGCCTCGGCCAAGGCTTCGGCGGCGGCCTTGTCCTGATCGCGTTCGCCCTGCTGCGACAGCGCCTCGGCCGTGACCTGCATCTGTCGTGTCAAAGCCTGCGCCTGTTCCGCAAGCTCGGCCTGACGTTGTTCTAACTCGTCCAGACGTTCGCGCTGCTCATCGCTGAGCTGCTCGCGGTCCTGGCCGATTGTCTCGGGGAGCAGTTCGCGCGTGTCGTTGGCGATGGCCTGCTGCTGGGTCTTGAGCTGTTGCAGTTGGAGTTTGAGCGTCAACACGTCACGGCCTTGGTCTAACAGTTCGGCCAATTCGTTAAGGCTCTGGCGGACCTGTTGTTGGTCCTCGTGAGCAGCTTCTTCGAGGCGGTCCGCTTTATCCGGCTGGTCGTCGGCCTGTTGGCTGGACTCGCGCAGGTTGTCCGCGGCATCGGAAGACGCGTCCCTGGCTCGCTGCACCAGCGCGTCGGCCTGCTGGATGACCTGCTGCATCGGCTGGTCTTCCAATCGATTGCGCATCATGCGGTCGCGCAGCACATCGAGCAAGGCCGCCTGCGAATCAAGCCGACGCGTCACCTGCTCCTGCTGGGGCTGAGTGGTCGAAGGCGGCTGCTCGCTGGCGATACGCTGCTGGGTCTGTTCCAGGCGCACCACCTGCTGACGCAGCCCGGCAAGCTCGGTGCGCAGCTGCGCCGTCAGCGTCGGCTCATCGATGATGCGGAGGGTGCGCGGGGTGGACGTCACCGGGTCGTGCCGTTGCCCGTTCAGGTCGTACACGTCATAGGCGGTCGCGGTCAGGACCACGCTGTCGCCGGGGCTGAGTTTCAGGCTGGCAAGGTCCAGGTCGGCTTGTGCGGTCAGGGCGGTCTGTCGGCCACTTTGTTCGGCGAGTGTGGGCAGGGCGGTTTCGATTATCTGCTGCCCGGCCGGTTGCTGACGGATCATGCCGTGTAGCGCGATGCGCTCCAAGCCGACGTCGTCCTGCGCCGTCGCGGCGAGATCAACCACGGCCGTCGCCAGCACCGCTTCGTCGGAGGTCGGTTCGGTCAGGGCGGCGGTTGGCAGGCGGTCTTCGACGGCTTCGATCCGGTACTGACGACGGGAAAGATTCTTCAGGCCGTGCCCGTCCGTGATATCAATCGTGGTTGAGAAAGATTCGGTCAGCGGGAAACTTATCAACAAATCCTTGTGTGTCTCAGGATCAGAGGCCGACGTTTCTTCAAGGGTAATACCCTCAATCCCCACGGCTTCGACAAGCCCGGGCAAGACCGTCGGGAGGTCGTCTTGGGTGACCGCGATCGGCTTGTTCCAGTTGATCCGCAGGCCGACACGGGATCCCATCAGCGCGGACGCCGAGGCGATCTGCCCGCCCTGTTCGTGCATCGGGACGCTTTGCTCTGCGGTCAGGCCCACGGCGTAGACCGGCGGCTGGATGTCGGCGTGGACCGAAACCACCGCCGGGCGTGCGATGAGTTTGATGTCAGACGTCAGCGTCTGCCCGTCGCCGGCCTGGAAGTAATAGCTGAGCAAGGCCTCGCCGCCGGGGGTGTCGTTGACCGACCGCGTGACCGATGCGGGGACTTCCAGCAGCTGCTCGTACATCGCGGCCTGCTCTGATTGTGACTCGGTGGATTGCTGTGTCAGGACCGCGTGCGCCCAATCGCCCGCCTGACCCTGCGCGTCGGTAAAGCGGTAATGCACGTTGACGCGCAGCCCGTCGTACTGCCCGCGTTCTATCTGCGACATAAAACGCACGGGCGCATCGACCGGCAAGACCCCAAGCCCGGTGGTATCCGCGATCACCACACGGCGGGGCCACTGCTCGGAGCTCAACGGCATCAGCCAGCGTGACGCCGCCAACCGGCTCATCGCCGGCGCATTCAAGACCACCGCCCCGAGGACAACCACCGCCAGCACGGCGACGGCCAATTGCTTCATCGCGGTCGTCGGGTCGATCAGCTTCGACAGGTCCACCGCGTCGGCCAAGCCACGCGCCCGTGCTAGCGCCAGGTCGGTCAAGGCCCGGGCGTGCCCCGGTTCGGCATCACCCTGACTCGACGCCGTGCCGGCTGAAAACTCAACCGAACTCGCCAGCACCCCGGTCAGTTCCGGGTACATGCGCTCGGCACGCAGGGCCAACTCGCTAAGGCTCGGGTTAAATCGCAACGCCCCGGAAAGTCGTGTCCAGAGCCAGTACACACACTCGGCGACGACCAGCAGCCCGATCACCAGACGCAGCCAGCCCGGCAGGTTCAACGCCCAGTCCAACACGCCTAGCATCAACACCACAAGCACCATCGCCGCGATGAATCGCAGGACGTGGATCAGCGCAAGCCAACCACGCGCCCGGCGTCGGACCTGCCCGAGTTGTCGTGTCGCATCCTGCATCAATCCATCCATCACGTCTGCGAACATATGCACCGGTTAAACCCGGTGTCATAAGTCTATCCGTCTAAGCCAACCGGATCGCCCGCCGGGCCACCCATTCACACGAAAAAAGCACCATCAACACGATCATCGACAGCCACGAGTCCCAGAGCGGCTCGCGGATATCCGTCGGGGTGATCCGCGCACGGTTGGGCACCAGCTTCACCAGCCGGTTGAGTTCATCCAAAGGCACGACAGCCCCGGCCGTCTGCTCCGCCAACGCCCGCAGCCGGGCATGGTCGCTGCGCGGGTTCTGCATCTCGTCGTTGGGCATGGTCACGCGCACCGACTGCACCAG
>CBDUNP010000041.1:0-13970 GCA_965368605.1 uncultured bacterium
GATTGCGGAAGCCCGTTCCGGTGAAGTAACGGAGGGATGCGTCGGTGCGGGTACGGGGACTTCATGCTTCGGGTTTAAGGGCGGCATCGGCACTGCATCACGGCAAGTGCTCGCAGGTATCGGCGGTTATACCGTCGGGGTTCTTGTGCAGAGCAATTATGGCGGCGTCTTGACGATCAACGGGGTGCCCGTCGGGCGTGAGTTGGCAGGGGGGAGATTAGATGATGTGCGGGACGACGGGCGGGATCAGGGTTCGTGCATGATCGTTGTCGCGACCGACGCCCCCATGTCTGCCAGAAATCTGAGGCGGCTGGCTAAGCGTGCGGTATCTGGTCTGACCCGTACGGGTTCATATCTTGAGAACGGTTCGGGGGACTATGTCATCGCGTTTTCCACCGGGTATCAGGTCCCCGCGGATGTTACAAGGCTGGAGCCGGCGGTATCTTTGGTGACGGATGTAATGATGAACCCGCTGTTTCAAGCGGTTGTCGAAGCGAGCGAAGAAGCGCTTTATAACTCGATGTTCATGGCGACTACGGTCACGGGAAACGAGGGGCATACACGGCAGGCGATTCCACTAGACAAGGTTGTCCAGCTCACACGCAGGTACGGCCTGATGAACCTGCAAGACAGCTTGCCCGGCCAGCGAATGACTAAGTAATTTCAAATTAATCCCGTGTCAGGTAGTACAAGACCGCGGCGATCTGTAACACAACGATCGCCCAAAACATGAACTGAAACGGCCGCTTTTGTGTTTTGTGTCGCAGTGTCTGCTGCGCCAGGAACGCTGCTGGGGAACCGCCTAAGAGAGCCAGGAGGTGGAGGGTTTTTTCGGGGGTTCGGCGGTACTGTTTGCGGGCGGCGTGTTTGTCGTAGGCGTAGGTGAGAAAGGTGGCGGCGTTGATGAGAGCGAGGTAGGCGAGGAGGTAGGGCATGGGAGGGCTGAGGTGTGAGTGTTGAAGTCTGAAGTGCCTGTTGCAATCACTTCAGTATTCATCGCTCAGAGATCAGCAATCAGGATCAACTCAGTCCGATCGTCACCGGCACGGGCTGGGGTTTGACGACGTGGGTGGGTTGGACGGCGATGTTCAGGGGGGCGCGTTTGCCGTCGGGGCCCTTGGGGATGTTGTCTTCGTCGATGATGCGTTGGATGGCCATGACGGCTTCGATGAGTGTTTCGGGCCGGGGTGGGCAGCCGGGGACGTAGACGTCGACGGGGACGAACTGGTCGATTCCCTGGACGACGGCGTAGGTATCGAAGACGCCGCCGGTGGAGGCGCAGGCACCCATGGAGATGACCCATTTGGGTTCGGTCATCTGCTGGTAGATGCGTTGCATGACGGGGAGCATTTTCACGGAGACCCGGCCGGCGACGATCATCAGGTCGGCCTGGCGGGGGCTGAAACGCATCACCTCGGCGCCGAAGCGGGCGAGGTCGTATCGGCTGGAGGCGGTGGCCATGAGCTCGATGCCGCAGCAGGCGGTGGCGAAGGGGATGGGCCAGATCGCGGACCGTCGGGACCAATTGATGACCTTCTGGATCTGCGTGGTGATGATGTTATCGGTAGGGAGTGCGGATTCGATGCCCATGGGGTTAAGGTCCGGGGGTACGGGGCTCGTCGGTCAGGTCCAGCCATTTTATCGGCAAACGCGGGGGGATGTAATTACCCCTGCGGGCAAATCTTAGGCGAAAGCCGGGGCTGAGTAAACGGACCTTGATCAGAAACCTGTGGCGGGGTCCAGCGTGCGGGGGCCGGTGGCCGATATTTCGGGCATGGGTACTGGGAATCAGACAATTCGGCCGGGGCGGGTGAAGACACGGCTGGTGGTGTTCAGCGATGATTTCGGCCGTCACCCTTCCAGCAGCCAGCACCTGGTCCGGGAATTGTTAATGATGAATCGCGTGTGTTGTGGGGCGGGCTGCCGTGGCTGCGAGACCTATCGGGTGACGTGGGTGAACACGGTGGGCACACGGACGCCGGAGCTTTGTCGGGAAGATATCGGGAGGGCTGTGGGGAAGGTGAAGGATTGGGTTGGGGGTAAGACCCCGGCCAAGGCCGCGGCGGCCATGACCGGGCTTGGGGATACGGACCTGGAGGTGGTGAACCCGAAGATGTGGCCGGGGTTTCGCAAGCGGTGGCAGCGGAAGGTGAACGCCGGCGCGATGGCGGGGGCGGTGCAGAAAGCACTGGGCGAGCGGGTTACGGATGAACGACGGATCGTGCTCACCACGCTGCCGATCACCGCCGACCTGGTGGGTCGGCTGGATGTGGACCGTTGGGTTTACTACTGCGTGGATGATTTTTCGGTTTGGCCCGGGCTCGATAGCGAAGTGATGCAGGCCATGGAGCAGGAGCTTGTCGGCAAGGTCGACGACGTGGTCGTGGTGTCGGAGACTTTGCGTGACCGGATCGCGGAGATGGGGCGCGATTCTGGGTTGCTGACGCACGGGATTGATCGGGGGCATTGGTCGGGCGCGTTAAGCCGTGAGCGGCTGTTGAAGCATAGCCGAGTGCCGCAGTGGTGGCCGAAGGCGGATGGGCCGGTGGCGCTGTTCTGGGGGTTGATCGATCCACGGCTGGATGCTCAATGGTGTAAGGCATTGGCGGGGGCGTTAGGCGAACGTGGGGGGAGCCTAGTGCTAGCCGGGCCTGAGCAGAACGCGGAGGCGGCGGTGCGCGGCTTGGATAACACGGTATTCCCCGGGGCGATCGGGTATGACGACCTGCCTGAGCTGGCGTCGTTGGCGGACGTGCTGGTGATGCCATACGCGGATGCGGCGGTGACACGGGCGATGCAGCCATTGAAATTGAAAGAGTACCTGGCGACGGATCGGCCCGTGGTGGTGCGCGATCTGCCCGCGACGGCGGGCTGGTCGGATTGTTGCGACGTGGTGGGGGATGCGGGCGCGTTTGTGCAGCGGTGTCTTGAACGGGCGGGATCGGGTCTGCTGGATGGGCAGCGGATGGCCCGCAATTGGCGGCTGGCGGATGAGTCCTGGTCGCAGAAGGCAAAGACATTTGCGTGTGTGTGGTCCGGGGTCGAGAGTAAGCCGATGAGGAGCGCCGCGTGACGGAGCCAGATGGATACAAGATGAGTACGGAATCGCGGAGCGTCAGCAAGACGATCGGGCGGACGGTTGGGCTGGTCCTTGCGCTGCCGAGCCTGGTGGGGTATTGGTTGTGGTCCAAGCCGCTTGGCAGGGATCGCGCGTTTGCGTTGAGTAGTGAACACCTGGCGAAGCGCGCGGGGATGCTGGGGGTGTACACCCGGCAGGCGTTTTATCGTTATACGACCGGGGGCGTGGGGCGGGACGTGGGTATGGGTTTTATGAGCGTATTCAGCAAGCCGGCGTTGCGGATCGGGCAGCGCGTATACATCGGGCGGTTCTGCTCGGTGGGTTGGGCGGTGTTGCAGGACGACGTGATGCTTGCGGACGGGGTGCAGGTCCTGTCCGGCCGACACCAGCACGGGACCGGGCGACAGGCCGATCACGGGGGGCGAGGCGTTGAACTGATCCGCGATCACAAGCAGCAATATCGGTGTGTCACCATCGGCCGGGGGGCGTGGATCGGCGCTGGTGCTGTCGTGATGGCGGACGTGGGGGCCGGTGCTGTGGTCGCGGCGGGTGCGGTGGTGGTTGAGCCGGTCGCTGCGGGGGCTCGGGTCGGCGGGGTGCCGGCGAAGGCGCTTGGGTCTGATAGATACACGTCTGCGAGCACCGGGAAGCGGGCCGCGTGAGTGATATACATTTTCGCTGGCGACCCTGCGTTCTACAGAACGTAGGCTTCGGGGCGTATCCGGGTCTATCACAAAGCATTCGACGCGGGGTCCGATAGCGTATCTCTTTATAAATAGATGCGGGGGCTCTCAATGCGTGGCGTAGACCGCCGATAGTAGACATACGCTGCTGTGTAAAGCAGTTATCGTTCGTTTGTTATCCAGGGAAAGCTGCCATGGCCGTGACGCAGGTCATCCATCACATTGACGACACATTGGCACAGGAACTGCGCGGATTCCTCGCGGGTCTGCCCGCAGGGTCGGGGGCCTGTGGCGAACACGACCCGGGCTGGCTGACGGTCCTGCGCGAGGCGCTTGGGCATCGGACGATGGCGATCGTAGCGCGTGAAAACGCTGCGGGCCATCGGGTCGGGCGGCTGGTGGGGTATCTGCCGTTGGCGCTGGTGAGCAGTCACCTGTTTGGGCGGTACCTGGTGAGCCTGCCTTACCTGAACCGCGCGGGGGTGGTGGCGGTGGATGAATCGGTGCGCGATGCGATCGTAGACGGCGCGGCCGAGTTGGCGGATCAGCTTAAGGTGCAGTACCTGGAACTGCGCCATCAGGGCAAGGGGATCTCTCACTCGGCGATCACGCGGAACCGTGACGACAAGGTGCACATGCGCATGAATCTGCCCGGCGAGGTGGAGGAACTCTGGTCGGGCTACAACGCGAAGGTGCGCAACCAGGTCCGCAAAGGTGACAAGGCGGGGTTGGCGATCGAGTTTGGCGGAGCGGAGCTATTGGGTGGCTTCTACGACGTGTTCTGTACGAACATGCGTGACCTTGGGACGCCGGTCTATCCGCGTCGATTGTTCGCAGCGGTGCTTGCTACGTTTGACCAGGGCGCGGAGCTCGCGGTGGTGAGGCATGAGGGCCGTGCGGTGGCCGGGGCGTTGCTGCTGCATACGGCGGTAGACGGCCGATCGGAGGCGTCGGTGCCCTCGGCGAGCAGCCTGCGGGGGGCCAAGCAGACCAACGCGAACATGTGGATGTACCACGAGTTGTTGAAGCGTGCGGTCTCCCGGGGCGCGGGGGTGTTTGATTTTGGCCGGTCCACGCCGGACTCCGGGACCTATCGTTTTAAGAAGCAGTGGGGGGCGGCGGCATCGCCGGCGACATGGCAGTATTATCTACGCTCGGGTGACGTCTCGGCGGTTCGGCCGGACAATCCGAAGTACAAGCGGCGGATCGCCACATGGCAGAAGCTGCCGGTATGGGTCACACGTCTTGTCGGGCCTGCAATCGTGAAAGGTATTCCTTGAGTGATGTAGAGAACTCCAAACCCGAACTGTCTTTGCCAGATACGGAACCCGCCAACGGTGCACGGCTGTGGATCGGTGTGGCTGTGTCCGCGGTGCTGCTTGCGCTGGCGTGGTACGGGACGTTTGCGCGGGTGTGGGTGCAGTGGTTCCCCGCCTGGTGGCGGAGAGACACGCCGCTGCTTGATCGTCTGTCGGGAGGGGACTCGTACTACACGCACGGGCCGTTGGTGCCGGTGGTCGCGTTGGCGATCGCTTTCTATATATACACACGGGTAGGGACGCCGACGAGGCGGACGAAACAATCGACCGCGATGGGTTGGGGCGTCTTCGGGTTCTTCCTGTTGTCGCACCTGCTATTTACGTTTGCGAGCGTGACCTTTGCATCGGGATTTTCGCTGTTGGGCGTGCTGATGGGGCTGGTGATGATCTGGGGCGGCTGGCCTCTGGTGCGTGCGTATGCGCTGCCGATCGCGCTGCTGTTCTTCATGGTCCCTTTGCCTTTGGCGTGGATCGACGGGATTAATTTCGAGTTGAAGCTGTTTGCCAGCCGGGCCGCGTTGTGGCTGGCGACGCACGTCTTCGGGGTGCCGGCGGTGGTTGACGGGAGCTACGTGCTTCTGAGTCCCGACGCGAACGGGCTGCCCAAGACACTGGTGATTGAAAACGTCTGCGGCGGGCTGCGGAGCATCATCGCGTTGACGTTCTTCGCGTCGCTGTTCGCGGCGTTGTGTCGGGCGAGCGGCGCCTGGCGGTGGTTCCTGCTGCTGATGTCGTTCCCGGTGGCGATCGCGAGCAACGTGGCGCGGATCACGGGGCTGATTGTGGTGGCGCATCACCTGGGGATCGAGCCTGCGGGCGAGGGTGGCTGGTTCCACGACCTTTCGGGGATCCTGGTGTTTGCCTTGGCGCTGGCGTTGATGTTCCTATTGGAATCGTTGGTGCTGCTGGTGGGTCGTTTGTTGAAGCGGAACTGGCTTGATGATCGGCTGCTTGGGTATCTCAATGCGATTGAGGGCGATAAGTTTTCGGTGGCACGCACGGCCCATCCGGGGGTGCTGATCGTGCTGGTGCTGGCGTCGGGTTTTTGTCTGTACTGGTCCAACCAGCCGGAGCGCGAGGCGATGGGCGGGGTCGCCAAGCAGTCGCTGCCGACCGAGGTGATGCTTGAAGACACGACGTACAAGAGCGTGGACCTTGCCTTGGAAGACAAGGTGCTGGCGATCCTGGAGACGGATGATTATGTCTACCGGCGGTTCACCCAGGCGGCGGGGGCTGGGGGATCTGGTGGTCAGGGGTTTGACCTTCTGATCGTGTTCAGCAAGAACAACCGCCGGGGGACGCACTCGCCTGAGCTGTGTATCCAGGGCAGCGGCGAGAAGATTGTGTCCAAGGGGCCGGTCTCGCTGGGCAACGCGCTTGGGGGGAGTGAGCCGTTTGGGATGCGCGAGGTGGTCAGCCAGGACGGGCGTGACATGGTGTACTACCTCTACGTCTTCAAGACCGGTGACAGCTACACGACCAACTACACGAAGCAGCAGGCGTCGATCCTGATTAACGGCCTGCTGAGGCGCGAGGCGGTCGGCGCGTTGATCCGTCTGACCGTGTCGGTGCAGAATGAAGACCTTGAAGGCGCACGCGAGCTTGCCAGGGAAGCCGCGGAGCGTTTGATGCCTATTATTGACCAGAAGCTGCCGTGATATTCGCGGTGTTTGGATTAGAGCTGGGCGACGCCCGGCGGGAGTTGAACAAGACCATGACGACGACACACAATAAGAACCGAGGCTCTGCCAAGTTGAACAGACTCATGGGGTGTTTGCTCCTGATGGTGTGTGTGTTGCTTGTCGGGTGTGGCGAGAGTGTCGAGCTGAAGCTTGAGCAGGCGCGCATCGCGATGGCGAACGATCGGCCGGACACGGCGTTGGGCCTGGTCGACCAGGTGCTGTCCAGTGATCCGACCAACCGTGAGGCCTTGCTGATCCAGGCGCGTGCGCAGATTCAGCAGGGGAGCCTGGGGCCCGCGAAGCTGATCCTGGACCGGCTGGGCAAGTCGGGGCAGGGCGATCCTGAGGTGAGCGCGGTGCTGCTGGCGTGGTCGGTGGGAATGATCGAGTCGGCGTTGAGTAACCCCGATTTCGTGAACTCTCCGACGGACCTGGCGGACTACGAAACGGCGCGTCAGGTGGCGGACGAGCAGCTTGCATTTCTAAAAGAACAGGGGCAGGCGGATAGCGAGATCGGTTTCAATCAGGCCCTGTTGCTGAGGTATGACCTGCGTCGGGCCCGGGCCTTGATCCGGCACCATGAGCAAAGGGTGAATGATCTAGGCGCGGACGCGCTGATCGAAACCGATGATGACAATGCTGAAGGCGAAGCAACTGCGGAGACCTACGGCGAGCATCTGGCTGCGTTGGAAGCGGATGTGCTTGAGATCGAACAGAAGCTACTATCCAGTTTGGCTCAGTTGGTCGCGGACGATCCGCGTCATGTGGATGCGGGTGATCTATACCTTCGGATGCTGATCGACGAGCAGATGTGGGATCGGTTGATGGATCAGGTCCGTGCATACAGCGAGGTGACCGAGCTCCCGGTGGCGATCGCGGACCAGGCGGTGACGGTTCTGCTTGGGATGCCCGAGTCACAGATGCCGATGGCGGAACGGGTCGAGCTGGGCTGGGCGATCCTGAAGCAGACGCCCGAGGCCGAGGCCGAGTCGGCCGTGCGTCAGGTGACCAGCGCCCGGCTGTTTCTCGCGGGAGATCAGACCGAGAAGGTGATCCCGATCCTGAGCAAGCTGATCGAGGACGGGTCGACGGACCCGGACGCGTTTTACATGTATGCGCAGGCGCTCTACGCGACGGAGGATTTTGAGAAGTGTCGTGAGATCACGGCCCAGATGTTCCCGGCGATGGAGTCGGTTGCCCAGGTGCAGATGCTGCACGGGCTGACGCTGTGGCGGGTCGGTGAGATCGGCGAGGCGCGGGTGGCGTTGCGTAAGGCGTGTGAGCTGGACCCGACGAACAAAGTCGCGGCGGATGCGTTCGCGACGGTGATGGCGCAGCAAGGGTTTATCGGTGCTAGCGGTGAGGATATCGAGGCGTTCTACAAGCTGGACCCGACCAACCCGCGGGCGATTCAACTGAAGCTCCAGCACGCGGCAGCGACGGGGGATCAGCAGCAGACGGCGGCGCTCCTTGCGGAGATCGAGGCACGGGCCGAACACACGGACACGGAGCTGGAACTGCTCTACATGGGCAACGACCTGCTCGAGCGGCATAACGCTGCGGCCGACTGGGCTCGCGCGTTGATCGAACGCCGGCCCGATGAGTTGAACGACTGGAAACGCCTGGCGTCGACTCAGTTGAAGCAGGGCGACGAGGCGGGCCTGGCGGATACGCTTGAGCGGATTGCTCAGAAGTTCCCGGACGCGCCGGATTCGGATCACCTGACCGGTGAGCTATATATCCAGGCGCGGCAGTATGAGTACGCGGTGGCGGCGCTGGGGGCCGCGGTTGAGAAGGATGCGACAAACCTTGAGGCAAGGATATCTCTGGCGCGTGCGATGGCCGCGATCGGGCGGCTAAACACGGCGTTGACACATGTTCAGGCTGTCCTTGAGGTGACGCCGGACGACATCGAGGCGCTGGCGTTGGGTTCGCGGATTGCATATGCATCGGGTGACGCCCAGCTGGCGGATGAGTATCTCAAGCAGATCGATCCGACGCAGGTGGATCAGGATAAAGACCCGGCGCTGGCGGCGCGGGTTTATCTGAGCCATGGGGACATGGAGACGGCGGAGCGGATCAGCACGCAAGCGATCACGGCGGGGAACTTTTCGCCGATGCTCCGGCTTGTGTTGGCGGGGATCTATCAGGAACGTGGGGAGGCTGCGCGGGCGGAGGAGCATCTGGTGGCGTTGGTCCGTCACTTCCCGGAAAGCACGGAGGCGTATGCCTGGCTAAGCCAGTTCTACGCGCGGGAAGGCATGATCGATGAAGGGGCGGAGAAGCTCTTGGAGCTCGAGGTTTATAACCAGCCGCTGGCGATGATGGCGCGTGCGGGTCTGCTAAAGTCGGCGGACCGCGTTGACGAGGCGATCGCGGTGCTCGACCCGTTGCTGACCAAGCAGGTGCGTGAGCGGGGGCTGATGGCGCCTTCGGTGGCAGACATGATGGCGGTGTTGTACAAGGAGATCGGCGACGAGGCCTCGGCGGATGCGGTGTATGACCGGTTATATACCAGGCCTTCGCAGGCGGTCCCGGCGTTGATCAGCGATCTGATAACGACGTGGGACGACGACAGCCCGGGGAAACGTCAGGCGAATCTGGACTCGGCGGCGGCTCGCGTGTCGGCGGATGATACGGATGTGATTATCGAGTTGAGCCGACGGTACGCGATGATCGGCCGGCCGGATCAGTCGTTGCTTGTGGTTCAGCGTGGCTTGTCTGCGAAGCCTGACAACGTCGAATTGCTGGGGGTCAAGGCGGGCGTGATGGTGATGCTCGGCCGGACGTCTGAAGCGGTGCGGGCCTACCGTCAGGTGTTGGAGATGCTGCCGGAGGACGATGTGGTGCGTGTGCGGTATGCGCGGGCACTTGCAGAAGACGGGCGTCGGCCTGAGGCGGAAGAAGAACTGATGCGGCTGATCCGCGCCGGGGGTGATTCCGGGCAGGCGGCGCGGGCGGCGATGTTGGAGATCTATCAACAATTAGGTTTGCACCTGCGTGTTGAGACGATGGCGAATGCCTTGCTCGACAAGGTGGCGGCCGGTGAGGACGCGTCGCTTGACCGGGTGATCGGGATGTCCCTGGTAGCCCAGGGGCGGCACGCCGAGGCGCAGGGGCGGCTCGCGGCGATCCCGACGGCGTCGGCGTATTTCCCGACGGCGCAGGTAGCACTTGCGCAGAGCGAAGCGGAGGCGGGCGATAAGGAGGCCGCCTTGAGCCGGATCGCCGGGCACATGTCGGATGCCGCGGTCGCAAGACGCTTGGCCCCGGTGCTTCTTGGGCTTGATATGAGTTCTGACCTGAATCTGCAGCTGTTGAATCGTGCGGATGTCGAGGTTGATATTGATGCGTTGCCTTACGATTTAGCGTTGCGTTGGTTAGCGCTGCGGATGAAGTTGGCGGATCAGCGGGGCGATTGGGCGCTGGCTGAGGAGACGATTCAGCGGGTGGCTCGGATTGAAGATAACGATGATTCGGTCGTGGCGCTGATGATTGTGCTGAAATATCGCCAGGGCCAGACACAGGCGGGGGCGGATATGCTGCTTCAGTTGCCAAGGCTTGAGGGTTCGGCGACGGGATCGCTCCTGGCGTATGGGTTGGATGTCAAGGCGACGGAGGCCGGGCGCGTGCATCCGATGGTACCGTTGTTACAGGCGATTGTCGCGGGTGATCGTGACGGGCTGGCCGAAGCGTCCAAGGCTTACAACGGTGTACGCTCGTTGTTTACGGATGACCTGTTAAACGGGTTGAGTTCCGCCGGGGCCGGGGGCGATCTGGCGGCGTCGTGCCGTGACCTGGCGATGGCGACCGTGGCGATGGAGGCCCGGATGCCGGGGCTGGGCGAGTCGCTATGTGAATCGGGGGTGCAGAAGGCGAAACAGAATATTGCGGCGCATGCGTTGCACGCTGCGGCGCGGATCGAACGCGGGAGCGACACGGCGGCGCTGGCGGATCGGGTGCGTTCGATCGCGCCGGAGAGCTCGCTGGTGCTGATGCTCGACGCGATGGGCTTGGTGTCGGCGGGTGAGCACGCCGGCGCAATCGAGCCGTTGACCACGCTCACTCAGCGGCACCCGGATAACCCGCACCTGGTCTACCAGTTGGCACAGGAGCTTAATGTGGCCGGCCGGGAAGAGCAGGCGATCGCGGCGCTCAAGCCGATCTCGCAAGGCGATGGCCCTTATCGTCTGGCTGCGTTGAATGATTTGGCGTTCCTGATGTCGAACCGAAGCGGCGGGGGTTCAGACGAGGCGGTGAATATCGCTCGGCAGGTATTGCGTGAACTGCCGGGGAGCCCGCCGGTGTTGGATACGGCCGGCTGGGTGGAGCATCAGCGCGGGCGGCATGAGCCGGCGTTGAAACTGATGGCTAGAGCGATCACGCTGATGCCGGAGGTGCCTGAGGTGCACTACCACATCGGGTCGGTGTACCACGCGCTGGGCGAGGACCGTTGGGCACGTTATCACCTGGCACAGGCGGCATCGGGGGAGGCCGGGGAGCGTGGCGTGCAGGAGGCCGCGGCTTTGCTGGTGGAGCTGGGGGAAGGCCCGGATGTGCAGTAAAAGGTGACGCTGCCTAGTGCGGTTTCACTTGACCCGTAGCGTGTTGCTTGGCTTTAGTCTGCGCGTGTCCTGATGATATGCCGCTAGTCGGCAAGCACGCGTGTTATATCGGCCCCCGTTCTAAGAACGTGGGCTTCTGGGGGAGCAGGGGGTGTGAGCGAGTTAGATACGTCTGATGCGCGATGCGCGGTGTTAGCGCGGGTTGCGGGGGTTGCTGCTGGTGGCGGTGCCGGGCATGAGGGGGGTGGTTGGGGTGGCGAGGGTGAGGGGGATGGTGAGGTGGAAGGTCGCGCCCTTGCCAGGGAAAGAGTCGAGGGTGATTTCGCCTTGAAGAAGCTCGGCGAGTTCCTGACTGATGGTGAGCCCCAGGCCGGTGCCGCCGTGTTCTTTGGTGACGCCGGGGTCCAGTTGAACAAACTTTTCGAAGATGCGTTGCTTGTCATCGTCGTGGATGCCCGGGCCGGTGTCGATGACGCTGATGCGGATGTGGGTGGGCTTGACGTTGTCATCGTCATTATGGGGGAGCAGCTGCGTCTGGACGGTGACGGTGCCTTCCGGTGGTGTGAACTTGATGGCGTTGGCGAGGAAGTTAAAGAGGATCTGTTGCAGCTTGCCGGCGTCGGTGTGGACGCTCGGGAGGTTGGGCTGGGTTTTCTGACGCAGGACGATGTTGTGTTTCTCGGCCAGGGGCTTGATAAGATTGAGCAGGCCTTCGAGCGTGTCGGCGATGCTGACGGGGCCGGCGCGGAGTTCCATGCGGCCGGCCTCGATCTTGGCGAGGTCAAGCAGGTCGTTGATGAGGTCAAGCAGGCGTCGGCTGGAGGTGATGATGTTGGCGGCGTAGCGTCGGCGTTTCTCGTCTTTGGGGTTGTCCAGATCGGCGAGCGCTTCGCCGAGGACCTCCGCGAAGCCGATGATCGAGTTCAGCGGGGTACGCAATTCGTGTGACACGTTGGCGAGGAACTCGCCTTTGATCTTGTTGGCTTCGTAGAGGGCGACGTTGGATTCGGCCAACTCGCCGAGCTTGAGGTCCAGGCTCTTGTTGATGGAGCTGAGCTGGTCCTGGTTGCTTTTGAGGTTCTCGAGCATGGTGTTGAACATGTCCGAGAGGTTCTGGAACTCGTCCCCGGTGTTGATGTCCGAGCGGATGTTCATATCGCCCTGCGAGACTTTGGAGGCGTAGCCGTGCAGCAGGCGGACCGGTGACAGGATGATGCGTGTCGTGATGAACCAGAAGGTGGCGATGGCGAGCAGACCCGAGACGAGGCCAGCGGTCACGAGGTAGATGATGTTGAGGGTGTGTTGCTTGGGGGCGTCTTCATCGCGGAGATGGATCAGCAGGATCATCTCAAGCGGGTCGGTCAGTGCGGAGCTGCCGACGGTGGGCTCAAAGCCCCCGGCGAGGCCGCCTTGGATGCGGTCCAGGTCCGACTTACGGATCGCGCGGGCGTAGCGGTAGTAGGTTTCACCCTGAGCGTCGGTATCGGGTTGGAAAAGTTCCCAGCTTGCGGGGCGCGTCTGAAACAGTTCGACCGCCTCGGCGAAGAAAGGGCTGTTGGTCGCCTGATAGCTGAAGCGTTCTTTTTTTACGAGGGCAACGGCCTTGGACACGCCGGGGGGCAGGCCCGCGGCGTCCTGCTGGATCTCGTTGAGTTCGCCGCCGAACTTGATCTCATCGGCGAGCCACCACTGGGCGAAGTCCTGGGCCCGCTGGTTGGGGCCGCGTTGAACCAGGTCCTGCATGCGGAGCGCGACGACTGTCAGCGCGGCGGTGAGGATCAAAACCACAGCGGCACCAAACATTAATTGGCACTTGCTGGCAAGACTGATCCGGACGCGCTTGGACATGAGGGTATTCTAAGGCGTTTTTACAGACTGTGTTGTGAGGCGCGGCAAGTGCGGCGCTTCGTGGGGAGGGGGTTGGTGTGGTTGGGGTGTGTATAAAGAGGCCCACGTTCATCAGAACGTGGGCTTCAGGGGGTGATTGTGATGGATATCTGTCGGGCTTAGCCCGGCGGGAGGTCACTGATATCGATGCCGGAGTCGTTGCGGGCATCCATGGGAGCCTTGCGTGCCCGGTTGAGTGCAGGGCGGTTGCTAGAGTTGCCGCGGGGCATGGCGATGACGCCGGTGCGTGCAAGCTCGACGATGCCGTACGGGCGAGCCAGCTCGGCGAAGGCCTCGATTTTTTCTTCCGTGCCGGACAGTTCGATCATGAGCCGGTCTTCGCTGACATCGACGACCTTGGCGCGGAACACCTTGGCGAGCTCGATCAGCTCGTTGCGGTGGTGTCGGCTGCCCGGGGCTTTACCGGTGGTGGTGACTTGGATGAGCATGAGGTCGCGCTCGACGAAATCGACTTCAGAATAGTCAACGACCTTGACGACGGGGACGAGTTTCTGGAGCTGCTTGCGGACCTGCTCGAGGACGGCGGCGTCGCCGTTGACGACGATGGTCATGCGAGAGAGTTCGGGGTTTTCGGTACGGCCGACGACCAGCGAATCGATATTGAATCCGCGGGCGGCGAACATGCCGGCGACTTGGGAGAGGACGCCGGGCTCGTTGGTGACGAGGGCGGCGATCACGTTACGCATGATGGGGGCTGGATTACTCATAGTCCGGCATGATAGAGGGGGTTGAGG
>CBDUNP010000042.1:0-13876 GCA_965368605.1 uncultured bacterium
GGCTCGGGCACCTGTGTTGTCGTATCCGAACCCGGCGGCACACCCGCGTTCCAGTTCGCAAGCACAAGATTCAGATCATCGATCCCGATGAACCCATCGCCGCTTGGGTCCGCCAACGGATCACCGGGCGGGATGCTCTGGTTCCAGTTCGCCAGCACAAGGTTAAGATCATCGATCCCGACAAACCCGTCGCCGTCCAGGTCGCCGGGGACTAAAACGCTCGTGACAAAGGTCTTGTTCCAGTTGGCCAACACCGTGGCCAGGTCATTGATCCCGATCATCCCGTCCCGGCTGATATCGCCTGCAAACAAGTCAATCGGCGGAGCCACGTTGTTCCAGCTGGCCAGCACGATGCCCAGATCATCGAATCCCACGAACCCGTCCGCGTCCGCGTCGCCCTCTAAAGAGCCGTCAGCCGATCCGCTCTGATTCCAGTGACTTAACACCAGCGATAGATCGCTGATCCCCACCACCCCGTCCTCGGTCAGGTCGCCCAGGATCTGATCGCGCGGAGGCAGTACCTTGTTCCAATTCTGTAGTATCGAGTTCAGGTCATCGATCCCCACGATCCCATCGCCCGTCACGTCGCCGGGCAACAGCTCCTGCCCGACTACATACCAGACCGCGTCCTGGATCGCCTCGATCAATGCGTCGTCAAGCGGTTGAAGCTGCTCGGCCCCTCTAAACATATTGAACTGGCTGTTCGCGGGCGTGCCCATCGGATCGCGTTCGAAGAGGGTCGCCATAAACGTGTTCGCCGCGACAAACTGGCCGATCTTGTCGAGGTGGACCGCGTCACGGTACAGCCGCTTGCCGTCCAGGTAGGCCGGGATCAGCCCCGCCCGCATGCGCAGGTCCAGCTCCGCGATCACGTCCCCCACCGAGATCATCTGGATATCGACCCCAGCCAGCTCGGGGTCTGAGACGAGCTGATCGTAGATCCAATCAAACTCGGCATCGCGGCGGACGAGGTCCGCGTCGGGATCGACCGGCGACGGGTCGTGCCAGGCATCAAAAAACGTCACCTCCGCCTCGGGCATCACCGGCCAGTTGGCGTAGACATAAAAACGTGTGTCCTGATTATCCGGGTTCTGCCTGGCTAACTGCACCAGCAACTTAAACGCCTCGTACTCCTGCCTGGGCGTGCTCAACGAGAAAGGCTGCAGCGTCACCGCATCCCACTGATGATTCGCAAACGCATCTGTGTAGCCCCCAAAACTATTCGGCGTCAGACAAACCTCGCCGGGGTGGTCGACAATGTAGTCAAGCGACTGGCTGCATCGCAGGTGATACCCCGTCGTCAGTTCATACCCCGCATCCGAAGCAAGCTCCGGCAAGGCACCAACCACCCGCGCGTCCCACGTCAGGCTGTTGCCGATGTGGTACGTCCTCAACGTCTGTGCCCAGGCCTGTGTACCCAAGAACAATACACACACCAGACTCAACACAGGCAGACGAAAGATTAAATATCGCATCAGCCCCCCGTCCCCAAATACATATACTTCTGACCACAATCAGTTCGGCGAACCAACGCGATCACCCCGACAGCCATCAACACAACACCCGCAGGCTCAGGAACCAAAGAAGCCGCTTCCGGGGCTGAGGCCGGGGAAACACCCGCGTTCCAGTTGCTAAGCACGAAGTTAAGATCATCGATCCCCACGAATCCGTCTGCGTTCGGATCGCCCGACGTGTAGTAGCCACGCAGCACCGACTGGTTCCAATTCCCTAACACCGCGTTCAGGTCATCGATCCCGACAAACCCGTCCGCGTTCAGGTCGCCCGCGATCACCGGCTGCTCCGGG
This sequence comes from uncultured bacterium, assembly GCA_965368605.1. GTDB lineage: Bacteria > Planctomycetota > Phycisphaerae > Phycisphaerales > Phycisphaeraceae > JAJRRS01. The sequence goes on from CBDUNP010000042.1 coordinate 1,806, forward strand.
TCCGCCGTCGCCACCACGTCGACATCTATCCCCAGGCTCGTCCCCGACACGATCGTGTCCGGCGCGTCCAGCCACTCCAGCCAGACGCTCAGCGAGTCGTCGTTCGGATTGGTCGTGCCCGCCAGGTATCCCTGCACACCCAGCCGCATCCCGCCCTTGTCCAGCAGGTCGATCCGGATCGTCGGGCTGTCAGCAAACCACGTCGAACCCGGGCTCTTGACCAGCTCGATCCAGCCGCCGACCTCCGCCGCCGTCGGCAGCAGGTGCGCGTTGCGTGTGGTCGCCGTTGTCAGTTGAAGCGTCTGGATGTCGCCGTGGATGTCTTCATAGCGGACCATGTCCGCGTCATACACCGTCGAGCTGGAGAACATGCTCGACACCGTCATCATGCGGAACCGGTCGTTGCCGGTAAATGCGCCGCCCGCCAGGTTGATCGTCTGGTCGGCGGTGAAGTCCACCGACAAACCCACCGTGGATCGGCCGACCGTCGGGTCCGGGAAGTTTCGTTGCGTGTTGATGCTCGCCTGCGACCCGAAGCTGCCGACGATCTGGCTGTGGTATCGTCCGATGAACCCGCCGGTCGTCACGTCGCCGCGCGTCACCGTCGGAATAAACTGTAACCCCGCCCCGGTCCGGAAAGACGCCGACCCGACCACGCTCGTCCCCAACGCCCCACCGCCCCCGCCGGGCTTCTGATACGTGTTCCGCAGAAATGTGTTGGCGTGCAGGTCCACAAACACCAGCGGGTAGCTGCCCGTGCCCGGCACCTGGTCAAACGCCTCGACCACTTTATGGCTGTGCCCGCCGATCAAGACCCCGTTGTGATAGATCGGCACCGGGGCCTCCAACGCCGCGTCCGCCGCCACCAGCACCAGCGTCCCGTCATTAAAAAACTCGGTGGTATCAGCGCACGCAACGTCCACAGCCAGCCCGTGCAGGCCGACCGACAGCACGCCTAAAATACCTAATCCGCGTAACATGAACTCGCTCCCTGCCCGTCTATTATAGTATTCACCAGACGGGCCCGGGGGCAAGGTTTTCGGTTAATAAACCCGCTATTTCAGGGTCACGACCACGCGATGCTCGCCCACAGGCCCGGTCGGCGGCGGGATCACCGCGCCCTGGATCGCCTGGCCGTCCACCGTCACGGAGTCCACCGCCAGCCCCGCCCCGGTCGGCCGAGTAACCTCGATCCGGTAGATGTGTCCACGGTACTTGCGGGTCATCGAATAGCCCGGCCAATGCGACGGGATACACGGGTCGATCAACAGCCCCTCCCACGTCGGGCGAACACCTAAAATAGATTCCATCAGCACCCGATATACCCACGCCGACGAGCCGGTGTACCACGTCCAACCGCCCTTCCCATACAACGGCGAATCGGGCCCGTCCACATTCGCAGCCGTCACATAAGGCTCACACTGATACAGCTTCGGGTCCATCCCGCGCTGCGGCGGCGACATCTTCGTAAACAACCCCCACGCCTTGTCCGCCCGCTTGAGTTGACACTCCATCTGGATCGCCCACGCCGCCGCGTGCGCGTACAGCCCGCCGTTCTCGCGCGTCCCCGCCGCGTACCGTGTCAGATAACCGATGCGCGGGTCCGGCGTCGAATACGCCGGTTGCAACAGCACCGCGCCGTAATCCCGATACAGCTCCGTATCCAGCGACTCAAGCACCGCGTCACGCCGATCGTCCGGCACGATCCCGCTGAGGATCGACCACGTCTGCGGGTTCAAGTGGATCTTTCCTTCCGTAGCGGTATCACTACCGACCAGCGTGCCGTCGTCGCAACTCGCCGCCCAATACCACTTCCCGTCCCAGCCGTGCGTGTTCACCGCCTCGGTCAGGTTTTCAATCTCTTTCTTGTATCGCTCGACCCGTGACATCTCTTCCGGGGGCAGTTCGCCGGCCTCGATCGCCCGCTCCACCGCCGGGCAGAACGCCTTGAGGATCGCCACAAGGAACTGCGCCACCCACACGCTCTCGCCCTTGCCCGCCCAGCCGGTCACGGAGAAGCCGTCGTTCCAGTCCCCCGTCCCGATCAAAGGCAGCCCGCGATCGCTGCGTTTCGAGAACGAACGCTCGATCGCGCGCGTGCAGTGCTCAAAGAGCGTCCCCGTGTGCCCCTCTGCGATCTCTTGATCCAGGTACGGCGAGGTCTCGTTGAAGATGCCGAAGTCGGCGGTCTCCTTCAGGTAATTCGTCGTCACGAAAGGCAGCCACAACAGATCATCCGAGAACGCGGACTCCATCCCGTCTTCCGTGATCGGGTGCCACCAGTGCTGGACATGCCCAGCCGAAAACTGATGCGCTGCGTGCAGCATGATCTGCGCCTTGGTGCGTGGCGGGTCAAGGTGAAGGAAGAGCTGGCTGTCTTGTAACTGGTCCCGGTACCCATACGCCCCGCCCGTCTGGTAGTACGCCGTGCGCCCCCAGATCCGTGACGACAGCGACTGATACTTAAACCAACGGTTCACGACCAGGTTCGTCCCGTCGTCCGGCGTCTCCACCTGCGAACCGTCCATCCATGGCGTCCAGAACGCATCCACCGAACGCATCACCTCATCGGCCACGCCCGGCTTCTGATACTTCGCCACGGCCTTTTCCGCACTTACTTGATCCTCGGCCACGCCCAGCGTGAACACCGCCGCCGCGCTGCCGCCGGGCTCAAGTGCCATGTTCACACGCAGGCTCGCCACCGAGTCGTCCCACCGACCGGTCGTGTCCGCGACGTAACCGCCCTCGCGCAGCGCCATCGGCGTCGCGTTCGTGCCGTACTGCCCGATGAACGCTTCCTTATTACCTGTCGATCCTTCAGCCTCGAGATCCACCGCATGAAACGCGACCTTGTCCCAGTCCCGGTTCCAGTGCTGCCCCTGCTCGTTTCGGATATCCCACATCCGCTTGGTCGCGTACACCGCTCGGCTGTCCCCCGCCAGCTTCGTCTCTAAGAACGTCTTATGAAACTCCCGATGCGTGTCCGGCGCAGCCCCCAGGCACCACTCCAGATACGACCACACCGACAGCTTCCGCGCACGCTTACCAAGGTTCCTAAGCGTCAGCTTCCAGACCTCGACCGTCTCGCCAGGCGGGACCGTCAGCGTCATCGTTGACTCGATATCATCACACACTGTCGTGATCGTCGTGTACCCGATCCCGTGACGACACTCGTATGCGTCGTAATCCCGGCAGACCGGCTTCCATGTCGGCGACCAGTATTCCCCCGTCTCATCATCGCGGATGTAGAGGTACTTGCCGTGCGAGTCCGAGACCAGGTCCTGCTCCCAGCGTGTGATCCGGTTCAGGCTCGCGTGGGTCTGCCAGGAATACCCGCCGCCGATCTGCGACACGACCAGCCCGTACTCGCCGGGACAGATCACATTCACCCAGGGCTTGGGCGTGTCGGGACGGGTGATGACGTACTCGCTGCCGTCATCCGAAAAATACCCGTAGCCGTTATCAAACAACCTCCCCGAAGAGGCGTCGATCTGCACGGGCTGGAACGTTGGTTTAGTCACTTGTGCCACAACATACTCCAATCATTGGTCAATGAACAAACGCCGACGGGCGAAACGAGTCACCCCTTCAAGCCGGACATGGAAATCCCCTCGATAAACGTCCGCTGCGCCAAGAAGAACAGCACGATCACCGGCAAGACCACCAGCGAACTCGCCGCCATCAGGTAATGCCACTGCGTCCCCCCGCTCTTGCTCTGGAAAAACTGCAACCCCAGCGCCAGCGTGAAATCCTCCTGGTCCGTCAGGTAAATCAACGGCCCCAGAAAATCGTTCCACGTCCCCATGAACTGGAACAACGCCACCACCGTGATCGCGGGCTTGGCCAACGGCAAGATAATCTGCCAGAACACACGCAACTCGCTGCACCCGTCAATCTTCGCCGCCTCCGACAGGTCCTTGGGGATCGTGCGGAAGAACTGACGCAACAAAAACACATTAAACGCCCCGGCAAAAAACGTCGGCACCCACAACGGCTTGAGCGTGCCGATCCAGCCCAGATCTCTAAACAGCGTGAACAAAGGCACCATCATCACCGACCCCGGGATCATCATCGTCGCCATCACCAGCAGGAACACCTTGTCCCGCCCGGGCCACTCGATCCGTGAGAATCCATAGGCCACCAGCGTGCTTGAGATCACCGTCCCGATCACCGTCAGCACACACAACACCAGCGTGTTCTTCAGGTACGCCGGGAACATGTCCATCGCTTCAATCGCGTCCCCAAAGTTCCGCCAACGAAACGCGATCTTCTCTGTAAGATCGCCGTAACGTGCATCGCGCCAATCCACCAAGACATGCGCCAACACCTTGCGGTCATCCCACGGGACCCACACCCTGCTCAGCGCCTCGACCGGCACGACCAGCGTCTCAATAACACCAAACGATTCTTTCATATCTCTGGCGGTCAGGTCATACGAACGACGGAGCCTCGACGCCTCAACCGTTTCCCGCGACATATAGCCATCATCTTCGATCACGACGATATCGACCTGCCCCTCAAGAGCCGCCCCTTGACTTGACTCCGCAAGCTTCGCCAACCGCCAGACACCGCCATCATTGACCTGCATGTGGTAATGCACCACAACCTCGGCCGTGGAAGCTTCACCCTCATCAAACTGTTCATCGACCGGCTTGACCGGCACCGCCTGGCCATCAATCTCCATCACCCACTGATACGCCACACCCACCGTGATCGGCGTCGCCGGAGAATCCGCGGTTTCCGCAGCCGCATCTTCAGACATATCCTCAACGCCCACCGGCAAGACCTGCCCATCCACCTCCATCAGGTGCTGATAAGGCAGCCACCTCGGCGGCGAACTCCGCGCCTGGTCGATCGGCTTCACCGCCGTCGACAGCATCCACAGCAGCGGGATCGTAAAAATCACCGCGCCCGATACTAGCGCGAGATACAGCATCACTCGGCCAAGCCTTCGGCTGATCATCCGTCACCCCCGTAATAAACGTGCTTACGAGAAATCACGGTCGCGCCCCAGGTCAACAACACGATAATCACAAACAACACCCACGCCATCGCGCAGGCATACCCCATATTCAGGTAGTCAAACGCGTTCTGATAAAGGTTCACCACATACAGCAGCGCCGACCGGTTCGGCCCGCTGCCGTCGAGCATCACGAAAGGCCTGACAAACTCCTGCGATGCGCCGATGATCCCCATCACCAGATTAAAATAGATCGCCGGCGACACCATCGGCACCGTGATGTGCCACAGCCGCACCGGCGCCGACGCCCCGTCGATCTCCGCCGATTCATACAACGACCGGGGCACGTCCTGCAGCGCCGCCAGGAAGATCACGATCGTCCCGCCGACCTGCCAGACCCCCGACATCACCAGCGTCGGCTTGACCCACGCCTCCTCCGTCAGCCACCCGGGCCCCTCGATCCCGATCTTGGACAACGCATAATTCACCAGCGAGAAGTCGCCATTAAAAAGCCACATCCAGATCATCGACACGCCGATCAACGGCACGATCGAAGGCAGGAAGTACAGCGTGCGAAATACCGACCGTCCCTTGACCGATTGATTCAACATCACCGCGATCATAAATGCCGTGAACAACCCAAGCGGGATCGAGAACACCGCGAAGTAGATCGTGTTGTACAACGCCTTCCAAAAGACCGTGTCCCCCACCATGTCCTGATAATTCAGCGCCCCGACATACGCCGGCTTGTTCAGCACGTCGTAGTCACAAAACGAGTAATAGAACGACGCACACAACGGGTACAACCCAAACACCGCGAACCCGACGATCCACGGGCTGATGAATCCCAATCCTTTATACAGGTTCTGACGTTCGCCTCGCGTCAACGCGCCCCCCATTCCGCCAGACGGTCGGCCTCAACCAGGTCCCACCGGCGCAGCACACGGTCAAAACGCAGCTGCATCCGCTCCTGCACCCTGCCCAACGCCTCGTGGACGGTGGTGTCCCCGATATACACCTGGTCGCTGGCCACGCGGATCTCGTCCTTGTATTCATCCCAGATCGGGAGCCTCGGCCAGTTCTTCGCACGCGGGCTCTTCGCTAAATCAACAAACACCTCGATGTAAGGGTTCGGGTGTTGGCTGATAAACGTCTCGCTGACATCGGTCAGCGGGCTGAACTTGCGCTGCCCAAGGCATAGTTTCTCCATCGGCCCGCGTGAGTTCACGTAACGGATAAACTCAAACGCCTCCGCCGGGTGTTTCGCACCCCTCGGGATCACCAGCACGTCCGACTCGATCACCGTCACCGGCGGCTCCCCGGCACCCAAACCCGATGGGAAAGGCGCGACCCCCCAGCGCATCCCCGGCGAATACTGCTCGATAAAGTTGTGCATCCAGGGCCCCTGGATAATCATCGCGACCTGCCCGCTTAGAAACGGGTTCTGCGGCGACGACACGTTCCCAAACGACGCCCCGAACGTGTCCAGGTTCTTTCGGCCGTACTTCTGCGAATAGCTCGCCAACCACTCGAACGTCCGCACGTTTTCATCGCTCATCGCCGTCACCGTGCGATCCCCGTCCCACACCTCCCCACCGAACCAGTACCCCCACACCTCCAGCCACCACCCCGGCTCCTTGGGCGAATGCCCAAGCTGAATAATCTTAAAATCCTTCGCCTCACGCTCCGCCTCGGTCAGCTCCGGGTAACGCACGCGCACCTTCTCGCCGCCGCGTGTCAGCTCGACCAGCGTGAGTTGCTCCGCCATCACTTCCAGCTCAGCGATCGACGTCGGCGGCTTGTCCGGGTCCAGCCCCGCCGCCTCGAACATCTTCTTGTTCCAGTGCAACGCGATCGACGCAGGCGTCGCAGGCAACGCCCAGGTAAAACCCCGGTGTCGGCAACACGCCCAGATCGCCGGGATGTAATCCGCCTCACCCATCCCCGCCTCGGCGAGGTACTTATCCAACGGCGTCAACGCACCCTTCTCCGCATACACCGGCACCGTATGCGTCCACACCCCTACCACGTCCGGCGGGTTCCCCCCCGCCGTGGACAACAACAACTTCTGATCAATATTGCTGACCGACAACATCTTCACGAACACGCGGTCCTGCGACGCATTAAAATCATCCACCACCGCACGCATCGCGTCGGCCTCGAACCCCGTCCACTTCTCCCAATACTGGATCTCCACCGGCCCGTCAGACCTTTCATCCTCGCAACCCGTAGCCAGCACCAGCATCCAAACCATCGACACCGATACGGCGGCAGCACACAACCACCGCCATCCGCTGAATCGGATACGCGCCTGGCCGCCCCCACTGCAAGCCCGATGAATGACTTTCAACAACACCACTACTCCAATACCAACGTGCCAAGCTCGACCCGCCCGGCCTGCTCTTTGTAATGCCAATTCAGTTTCATGGATGAGTCGCCCCGCTGGTTAATACTCATCAACGCCAGCGACGACTTCATCTTCATCCCCACACTCGGCGTCACCCCCAACACGCCCCAGGGGATCGCCGCACGGACCTCGTAGCCTTCCTCTGTCTTCTGAACCGTCTGCTCGATCGCGTCGTGCCGCTGGCCGAACCACTCCCAGGCCTTGTCCGTCACCGCGAACCCGAACTGACAATCCTCTGGGCTCCCCCAGATCAACCCGTCCCCCTGCGGATCAAGGTACAGTTCCACGCAGTCCTGCTCGTGAAGCCGCTCGGCGTGATTCGTATTCACGACCAACCCGTCCGTCACACGCACCAGCACATGCAACGCCTGCTCATCCCACGCAAACGCGAACCGCGCCGACGCCCGGTTGTCACTGCGGGGCTGCCCCTTCTCTAAGCAATCCTCCGGCGTCACCGCGTGCCAGTCCGCCTGCTCCCAGCCATGCGACATCGGCCGAACACTCGCCCTGCGGTTGCCCCGGTTCCAACTCGCACTGAGATACTCCGCCGGGACCGACTCCAGCCCGTACACCGAGCTGTCCGCGTCCGCCACGTCACCCTCCGGCTGGAAGCCGGCGAGCTTCATCGCTTCCTGCATCTCGGGGTTCGCCATGAAATACTTCCAGACCATACCCGAGCGGTAGTTCTCGATCATCAATAACGAGATGCCGACATCGATCCCGATGACATCGCGAGCGACGTAACCGGTCTGCGGATTGAAAGCGTCGGCAAAGCCGTAGTGTGTCCAGATCGTGTCGCCGTAGGTGTCCTTCATGTAGCGCAGCGTTCGAATACATTCCTCCGGCATGAACGGGATCGATCCCGCCGCGGCACAGGGCACGATCGTCCCGTCGATATTCCCCGTCGCAGGCGGACCGCCCCAAGCCGTGTACCCCCCCGCGTAGTCCGAGGCCGTGATCCCCCAGAGGTCTTCGCTAAAGTGCGGGTACTTCTTGCCCAGCTTGACGCACATCGCCCGGTGCGCCTTCGTCGCAAGCACCGAGTTACGATAATAATTCGCCACGTCGTCCCGCTGCCCGCGGTAATCCACAAACGCATGCGAGAACTGATGCGTGAACAACGGCGGGCACGCCATGAACGTCATACCGTCATACGTAATCACCGGCTCACGCTTCCAGATCTTCCACGCATCCGCCGGCAACGGGTGCGTCCCCGAGCCCAGCCCCATCAGGTAGATCACCGTGTGCTCACTGTACCCGTCCCAGGTCGCGTTGAGGAAACCCGACTCCGGCTTCCACCCCATCGTCAGCGTCTTGCCCGGCCCACGCATCCAGGGCCAGTCCACTCGCTCATAAATCTTCGTCGCAAGCTCCTCGACCTCGGTGCCTTTGTAGTACTGCCGGGCAGTCAACACCCCCGCCAGCAACAGCCCGGTATCAATCGAAGACAGCTCGCAGTTCCACGCACGTTCGCCGGTCTTCATATCGACAAAGTGGTAATAAAACCCGTGCTCGTGCGGCATGTCTTCTAAGATAAACCGCAGCGTGGTTAAGACACGCCCGTACGCCTGGTCATGGGTCAACCAGCCCCGCTCCTCGGCGACACAGAGCGCCGCCAGCGCGTAGCCGGTCGACGCGACACTCGCCACGTCGAACTTCTCGCTCCCGTCCGCCGGCGCACGGTCCGCGACCAGCCCGGTGTCCGGGTCCGCCTGCTCATAGAGGAACAGGAAGCAACGCCTCTGCAACTCCTCAAGAAACGCCTCGTCGCTTTGAGCCTTAACCGGCTCATTGACATCGGGCAGGTCGGGCGATGACGCACACGCCGGCATCCCCACAAACAACAGACTCAACACACAGATAGCGCTGATCGATTTGATGGCTTAGCTCCTTGGTTGATCCCCGCGGGAAAAGATTACGGGTTGATGTAGTTGTAAACCCGACGCACGACACACCGGCGTCAGCCCCGGCCCCGGTTATAAAACAGCCCCGTCTTCGGAATCATCCGGCTCCCACAGGCTCAGCAGCGGGGTATAAGTCTGGCCCGCATCTTCTGCAACCATCCCGTGACGCCAAGCCGCGACACCCATGCGCTGCGCCTGACTCAACGCCTGCCCATCGGAGGACATCGCCTGGCGTGTCGCGGTTTGTGTTCTTACCTGCCCGTTACGTGACCGCTGGGCTTTGTCCGCGACCTGCACAGGCTCGGCCTGACCTGTCGTTGCAGCCACAACCGTCGGTTCAACCGAGGTCTCAGCCGTCGGCGGCGCGGTCGCGTTCCAGTTCCCCAGCACCGCGTTGAGGTCATCGATCCCCACGAACCCGTCCCCGCTTGGGTCCCCCGCCAGCCAGTCGCCCGGCGCAACCACCTGGTTCCAATTACTCAGCACACGGTTCAGGTCGTCGATCCCGACAAACCCGTTCTTATCAAGGTCGCCGGCGATGATCGTGTCGGGGAACACCAGCTTCAGCGCCGCCTCGACCTCCGGCAGATCGCTTAAGAAGTGGCTGTCGTCGTACAGATAATCCATAAACGCCATCGTCGACAGCGACGTGTTCCACAAGTCGTTATTCGCCGGATGGCTGCTCGGCTCCGCCGCGCCGGTCGTCCACTTCGCCGAGTCGCTTAAACCAAACGGCCCGTGCAGGTTGTGCTCCAGGCTGTTCCGCAAAGCAACTTCGGCGAACTGTGGATCACCCAGGAAGCTGAACGCCACCGACCAGGGCATAAACACGTCCGGCTCGCCGTGGTCGTCATACGCGCTGAACTGCTGATACTGCGACCCACTCGAACCGGCGTCCGGCTGAAGGAACAGCCCCCGCCCGTTCTGTTCGAAGTAGTCGTGTACGTCCCGCTGATACTTCACCGCGTTATCAAACGGGTTCGTGCTCAGGAACCCCCCGGGGTAGTTATCCCGCCCAAGGTCGTTCGTATCGACGTAAAGATCAAACAGCCACTGCACAAATGGTGGTCGGAACTGCGTCAGTGAATGATTCAGCTGCATGTTTGCCGGGTCGACCAGGAAGCTCGCGCTGCGAACCGTCCCGGAGTGGAAGCTGGTCGTGATGTCGACGTGGTTGACCTGCGCCAGGTGAGCCGCCAGCGAGATCGACCATATCTCCCCGCCGTACCCGTCGTAGCCCGCGTTGATGAATGAGTTGGTGTTATGGTTATACGCAAACGACCAGCCGCCGCCGGGCAGTTGGAACGAGGCAAAATCAAACCGGTCCAGCAGCGTCTCGATGCTCGCCTTCAAGCCCGCGTCGATCCCGGCCTGGGACTTGTACCCGTACAACGCCAGGAACATGAACGCCCCGTCGATCACCGACTCCTCGGGGTTGGTCGGCGTAAACGTCACGCGGTCCATATATCTGGCCGGCAGATACCCCCCGCCCATCGCCGCCTGGTTGTCCATCCCCGTGTTCATCGTCGCGACCATCGTCGTGAGCATCGCGTCCGCCTCGCCGCGTGTCACCCAGCCACGCTCGATCGCGCCGGGCAGCAGCTTGATCAGCGACGACGTCGTATTCATCGCCATCACCTGCCCGTTCTGCGCATTGGTCTCCAGCGCCCCGGTCGACGGGTCCGCCGCGCCCCACAGGCTGCGGAACTGCCGCTCCGCCAGCCTGGCGATCACGTCATTAATCGGCGCCGTCGAAGGATCGATCGCACCGCCGGGCTCAACCAGCACCATGTCATCAAGTATCACCGAACCGTTCACCGCCGAACCCTGATTCGCTTCTACAAGCAAGGCGAACTGCCGCGCCCGACTAAAGTCAGGCGATCCCTGGATCACCCACCCCGGCGCGCCCAGGTTAAGCGGCACCACCACCTCTGTCCATTGGTCCGCCGAGCTGATGACGTAATTCTGGCTCGCCCGGTGCGAGTTGCTGTCGCGGTAGTCCTTGACCTCGAACCGCAGCGTGAAGTTGGATCCCGTCTGGTTGCGCACAAAGAACCGGACCTCCTCAAACCAGGTCAGGTCCCGTGTATCTAAATAAGCATTCGTCGGCTCGGCCCCGCCCAGTGAAGTAATCACAAAACCGAACTGCCCCTGCGTCACCGCAACATCCAGCTTCATCGCCCCGCTGCCCGTGCGGACCAGCGCCGGGTCCAGCGTCCGGGTCACGTTCGCATTAAAACTCAGCGTCGTCGCCCCGCCGAAACGGTTGCGTAGGTCGTTGCCCCCCGACACCGTCTCGCCATCCAAGAGCGGCACATGACTAATATCCTGCGACAGCGTCAACGCCGCGAGCTGCTCCGGCTGCGTCGCGCTGACCGGCGAAGCGCTCAGCAGAAGCCTCGGCTCCAACGGCTCCAACCCCTTCTGCGCCGCGCAGCCAATCAACTCATCCGTAGCAACACCACGCAACGCAAGCCCAACAGCCTGACTCAAGCCCAGCGATGAAATCCATCGGGTCATCGAGGTGTTAAAAACATCTATCACGGAAGCCCACTACCCTTTCCGTCAGGCCCAGCCAAACGACACCATGATACCACGGACACACCGCCTCCAACCCGGGGAGCACGCGCCTCCCGCAACTAGCCCGCGGATGTGATTCAAAAAACGCATCACACAAAATGAGGACTTCTTAAGGCATCGTTTCGGTGGTGCCGCCCGTATCGGGGTTGCCCCACCTGAACCACACGTCGTTGCCCACCGGGTCCTTCTTCGCGGTCGCCGGGTCACGGAACTCTTCGCG
>CBDUNP010000043.1:0-13689 GCA_965368605.1 uncultured bacterium
GTCACCGCCTGCGAACGCAACCCCATCACCCACGCCCTGCTCGACGACGGCCTGCGTCGCGCTGTTGAAACTCACCCCGACACCGCCCATCGGATCAGCCTGAACCGAAGCGACGGCGTGGCATTCATGCAACAACGCCTGAGCAACACCGCCGAACGCCCGGACGTGGTCTATCTGGACCCGATGTTTCCCACCGGCCGCAAGACCGCCGAGCGCAAGCCCATGCGTGTGCTGCGGTGGATGGTCGAAAACCGCGACCCATCGTGTCGTCGTCAAACGCCCCCGCCTGGCGGCCCCGCTGGATGGGCCGGCACCGGCAGTCGTTCACAAGGGCAAGAGCCTGCGTTTTGATGTGTATCCGGTCGGTGCATTGCAGTAGCCGCCCCCGGCATTGCCTGTTCGTGTTTACAAAGCCGCGATATCGCAGCGCAACTAAACAGAATCGACTCCCCCGTTTAGCCGTCGCGCCAGACGACGCTGACTGCGGGGCGTGGCCCCGCAGCTATTAAATGTGAATACGCGGTGGCGTCTAGAGAACCACAATAAAAAACCCCAAGGGTAGATGCCCTTGGGGTTTGCTTTAGTATCAACATCAATAGCCAGACTCACACGGAGCCTTACTTCTCCGTCACCGCGGGGGTGTTGTCGTCTTCCTCGCTGCGGCTGCGGTTGGCCTCGGTGTCGGCCTGGACGTGGCGAGCTCCGCCGAGCATCAGGACCGGGCTGGCGATCGCAACCGAGCTGTACGTCCCGACCAGCACGCCGATGAGCATCGCAAACGCGAACCCGTGCACGCCCGGGCCGCCGAACACGTACAGCATCCCGACCGCCAGCAGTGTCGTGCCCGAGGTCAAGAGCGTTCGGCTGATCGTCTGGTTGATCGATTCGTTGATGACCGAGGGGGTCGCATAGGACAGCCGACCGCGGTTCTCGCGGATACGGTCGAACACGACGATCGTGTCGTTCAGCGAGTAACCGACGATCGTCAGGAACGCCGCCACCATCGCCAGGTCGATCTTGAAAGGCTCGATCATCAGAATCCCGCCGACCGACTGATAGACCCAGGCGCTGACCGCCACCAGGCCCAGTGCGATCGACACGTCGTGGACCAGCGCGATGATCGCCGCGAAGCCGTAGGTAAAGCTGCCGAACCGGAACCAGATGTAGACCACGACCGCCAGCAACGACAGAGACATGGCCACGATCGCCTGCTGCTGCATCGTCCCGGAGACCTGGCTGGAGAAGTTCGAGACGCTGCCCAGGCTCGTGTCGCGTTGCATGGCGTCACGAACCAGGTTCCACTCGGTATCCGCCAGCCCCCCGAAATCGGCGAATGTGTCAGGCGACTCAAGGTAGTTCGTTTCCGAATCATTCACCACGACGACCGCCGAGCGGTACAACGGCTTGCCGTCCCGGGTCCCCTCGACGTCCAGCCCGATCACCATCGTGTCACGGCTGCCCAGGCCCTCGTACTTGGGCAGGCGACGCATCCGCTCGACCCGCTGGGCCAGGTCGGCTTGGGTGATCGCCGGGGTGATATCGTTGAGCACAACCGCGACCCCGCCGATCGCCTTGGCGACATCGGTGCGGACATCCGCGGACCGGTTGATGTTGTCGCCGAGGACGGCGCTTCGGATCGGGTAGACCGGTGCGTTGTTGACCTCATCGACCTGGATCGAGTCAAACGTGACCGGCCGGGTCGTGTCCAGCACGTCAGCGTAGGCGGCCTTCACCACCGCGCTCACGGCCTGGGCGTCTTCGATCAGCGTCGAGATGCCAAAACCTTCGTTGGATTCGGTACCCGTCCCAGGGTCGGCGGGCTGGCCTTCGGTCACAATCCCGCTGTCCGCCGCGTTGATGAACAGGGAGAAATCGACCTTCTTAGGCTCGTCCACCTCACGGGCCGTCGGGTCTTCGGCCGCCGCCTTGGCCGCCGCCACCGCCTCTTCGTAACGCAGATTCGCTGTCTCGATGATGGGCTTGAGTGTCTCCGCCTCGTCCGCGAGGTCCTCGGGGATCGCCTTGCCGTCCTGGATCAGCTTGCCGGCTTCACCAAAATCGCGAAGCCGTTCACGCGCCTCAGACAACTCAAGGTGCTTACCCTCCGCGAACGTGAAGCTCACCTTCGTGCCCGAGCGGAACTCGATATCTAACATGTCCTCGCCCCGCTCGTAGACCATCGTCAGGCCGACGATCATCATCACCGCGCTGATCGCGAAGAAGAAATACCGCATCCCGACCCAGTTGATGTTCGGGTGCAGCAGCTTGCTGATCCCCGGGACCACGGTCGGGAGCATCGGGATCTTCTTGGCCTTGCTGAACTTCAGATACAGTTCGAGGAACACCCGCGTGCAGAACAGTGCGGTGAACAGCGTCGCCAGGATGCCGATGCCCAGCGTCACCGCGAAGCCCTTGATCTCGACGGTCGCGGTGTAGCCCAGGACCAGGCAGGTAATCAGTGTGGTGATGTTGGCGTCGAGGATGGTGCTCAGCGCCTTCTCGTAGCCCAGCCGGATGCTCGTCGCCAGGTCCGCGCCCCGCTCGGATTCCTCACGGATACGCTCGAAGATCAGCACGTTGGCGTCGACCGCCATACCGATGGTCAGGACGATGCCCGCGATGCCCGGGAGGGTAAACGTTGAACGCAGCGCTGCCATCACGCCCAGGATCAGCACCATGTTCGCGACCAGCGCAAAGTCGGCGATGAGCCCGGCGAAGAAGTAGTAGCAGAGCATGAAGATCGCGACGATGATCAGCGCGTCCTTCGCCGACTCGTAACCGCTACTGATATTGTCCTGACCGAACTTCGCGCCGATGGTTTTCTGGCTGATCGGCCGCTTGCTCAGCTCGCCTTCCAGCGAGCCGGCCTTGAGGGTGTTCAGGAGGTAACGCAGCTCGGCGTCGGAGAACCCGCCCGCCCCGCCGGTGATCTGGCCCTCGCCTGAGATCTTGCTCTGGAGCGTCGGCGCGGAGATCGCCTTGCCGTCCAGGAGGATCGCCATCTGTTTCTGGATGTTCGGCCCGGTGATCTGCGCCATCCGCTCGGCGCCCAACGAGTTCAGCGAGAACGAGACCGCCTGCGTGCCGCTGGATTGATCGACCGTCGCCCGCGCGGATCGCAGGCCCCAGTCCTGGTCCTGCGTCATCGCCAGGCTCGGG
The DNA here is from genome assembly GCA_965368605.1 of uncultured bacterium. Lineage (GTDB taxonomy): Bacteria > Planctomycetota > Phycisphaerae > Phycisphaerales > Phycisphaeraceae > JAJRRS01. Next base: position 3,160 of record CBDUNP010000043.1, read on the forward strand.
ACGTTGCCCAGCAGGATGTAGTACTTGCCAGCATACTCGTCAACGACCTGCCGACGGGCCTCGAAGAACGCCGCGGCGCCTTCGCGTTGTAGGGCTTCCAGGTTCTCTGGCCCATCCACAAACTCCTGAATGTCGTCTATCTCGGCCCAGATCCAGGCTCGGCCTCGACCGGCACGCGGGCCACGCTCACGCAACTGCTCGCGGTACGACGGCACGTCCAGTCCGGGGTCGTTCGGTAGCGGCACGATGCGGAACTCCAGCACACCCGAGCCCTGCAGCAGCGTGATCAGGTCGTCCGGGTCGTCCAGCTGGCCCTTCTTGGTTTCATAAGCACCGTAGGCGTCGTACCAGGCTTTCAGCGCGTCGGCCTTGGCGGGATGCTTCTTCGCCAGCGCCTCAATCGCTTCACGCCGAAGGTTCTGAACATCCGGCCCATCCACCTCCGGCACGGGCAGTTCTTCGATCCGCTGCAGCGCAAGCTCGGTGATATTCCCGTCCAGCACGTTCTGCTTGGCGGCATCAAAAGCGTCCTGCGCGTCCAGGAAGGTCATGGCCTTGTCTTGCAGGTCTTTGCGCAGGTCGTCCGCGGTCGCGCGGGCCTTGGCGATGTCGTCGGCGCTGGCGGTCGCGGGCAGCGCCTTGATCGCCGCCTCCGCCTGGTCGTATTCACGCTGGGCGGCGTCGTTGTCTTTTGAGGCCGCCGTCATGGCGTCGTGCGCCTCGGCGAGAGCGGTCAGGCTCGCCAGCCGGTCGGGGTCGCCACCGGCCAGTTCCTTGAGGCTTTCCGCTCGGACATCCGGATCAGAGCGGAGCTTAGAATCCAGATCAAACTCGGCGATATTCCCGCTGAGCACCGAGGTTCGAGCGGTGTCGTAGGCGTTACGCCGCTTGCTGGTCTCCGGGTCCGGCAGGGGCATCTGCACCTCAAGCCGGTTCCCCGCGACCTGACGCCAGACCAGGTTCCGCGTGCCCGAGGGGTCCACACGCTTGGACAGGATCGAGATGGTTTCGTCGATCACGGTTTTGGCGTCCCGGTCCCTGGGGACCTTCACGTCGTAGACCAGCATGGTGCCGCCGGCCAGGTCCAGCCCCTTCTTCAGCCGGTCTTCCGGACGGTACCCGCCTTCGCCGGGGAACCACAGCGCCAGGCCGAACGCCGAGATCACCAGCGCGATAAACGTGGTCTTCCACAACTGGCTCTCCTTCACCGAGAAGTAGAGCGTCATGCCGATGAGGACGGCGAAATAAACCAGCACAAGGACGGTGGGCGTATTCATGGGATTGGATCTGGTATATGGGGTCTAGGGTCCGGCCGAATGATTGCGTGTCGGCCTGATGCGTGGTCTTAAGAATCTCGGGAGAAGGTAAGTGTCATCCGAGTATTCTGGGGGTATCGGGGGGTTATTCTGCGTTCTTGGATTCGACGATCGACTGGATCGCCGAGCGCGAGAAGCGTAAGCGTGTGTTGGCGTTCTCATCGACCTTGACGATGATCTCGTCATCGCGGACCTCGACGACCGTGCCGAGGATGCCGCCGATGGTCTGGACCTTGTCGCCCTTGGTCATGGCCGCCATCATCGCGGCGCGTTTCTTCTTTTCCTTGCGACCACCCATCGACATCATGAAGAACACGAGCGCCAACGGGATCAGCAGGATCAACATGTTGAAGTTGCTGGGCGGCGGGCCGGCGTCGGCGCTGCCATCAATGGGCGTGCCGCCGGGGGCCTGCGTGGACTCAACCGTGGCGGTGCCGCTGCTGTTATCCGGGGCCACCGGGCGATCCGGGGCGGCATCCTGGGCGAGGAAAAAAGTCATCTTGTCTAAGCTCATCGGGGGAGAATCCTTGGCGTGAAACTCACGCAACATCTTCATTTATCGACGCTTAACCGCCACCGGCCAGCGTCGCTCGATCAAAGACCAGTCATTCTGAGCGATCGCACGCCTGATGTCCAATAGGTACCGCTGGAAGTGGCGGATGTTGTGGGCACTGATAAGGATCGGCCCAAGCATCTCCTGGGCCATAAAAAGATGCCTCAGGTAGCTGCGGGTGAACCCCCCACCGCAGGCCGGGCAGTCGCATCCGGGGTCGATCACCCCGGTATCCTCCGCAAATCGGGCGTTTTTCAGCCTGATCTGCCCGTCGGGGGTGAACGCGTTGCCGTTGCGGCCGTTGCGGGTCGGCAGGACGCAATCGAACATATCCACCCCCGCCTGGACCGCCATGAGGATGTCCCGCTCGTACCCGACCCCCATCAGGTACCGGGGCCGGTCCTCCGGGAGCAAGGGGGCCGTGTGCTGGACCACCCGTTTGATCTGGTCATACCCCTCCCCGACCGCGACCCCGCCGATGGCGAAGCCCGGCAGGTCGTGCTGGGTCACGTGCTCGGCACACCAAGTCCGGGCCGGCAGGTCCGTGCCGCCCTGGACAATGCCAAAGAGCCCCTGCTCGTCGGGCCGTTCGTGCGCCTTCACGCAACGATCCAGCCAACGCACGGTGCGCTCGTTGGCGAGCTTGACCCGGGCGGGGTAGTCCTCGACCGCGACCGCGTGCCGGGTCATGCGTGATTGTGAAATAGAATCCGAGGCTTGAGACTCGCTGGCTTTGCCCTCGCCTTGTGCCCCATCTCCTGCAGCCGCATCGCCGTCCTCGCCGCTGGGTGGACAGTCATCGAACGCCATGATGATGTCCGCGCCCAGTTCGTTCTGCACGCGCATCGAGCGTTCGGGGGTCAGGTCGATCAGCTTGCCATCCAGGTGGCTGCGGAAGGTCACGCCGTCCTCGTTGATCTGGTTGATGTCGGTCAGGCTGAAGACTTGGAACCCGCCGGAGTCCGTGAGGATCGGCTTGTCCCAGCGCATCCACTGATGCAGCCCTCCCATCTTCTTGACCAGCTCCGAACCCGGGCGAAGCATCAGGTGGTAGGTATTGGATAACAGGATCTGCGCCCCGACGCCGTCGACCTGCGCCGGCTGTAAACCCTTGACGGACGCCTGCGTGCCCACCGGCATAAACGCCGGGGTATCAAACGACCCGTGCGGCGTCGTCACCCGGCCAAGCCGAGCGTTGGACGCCTGATCCTTCATCTTTAATTCGTAGGTAACCGCAGGCATAAGCCGCGTAGTTTAGTGGAAAGTGCCGACCTCTGAAGCGTGATCGCCGATGTGCATAACCCCGAAATCTGCCACCCGCGATCAAGGATCGCCCCTCTCTACACTTCAGCAATCATCAATCAGCAATCACAAATGCCTTTTCACCCCGCCCGGTTCTGGCGTTCGGTCTCGGCGTTGAGCGTGTTCTTTTCCTTGCGGGTCAGGCTGGCGATCCCCTTCTCCCGGACCTTATCCAGGATGCGGTTCACCTCTTCCTGCCCGGCGACCTCGCGCTTCTTCTTGCGCTCGAACCGGCCCTTGTTCATGCCGTCCTGGATCGCCGAGGGCGAGAACCGGTCCGCCCAATTGAGCGAACGCGGGTACTTCACCAGCAGGAAGCCGAGCAACGCCCCGCCCAGGTGCGCCGCCTCGCCGCCGGCGTTCGGCGTGCCCGCCATCACGGACAGGAACGCAAGCCCCATAAACATCAGTGCCATCACACGCATCGACATCGGGATCGGTGGGAACAGCAGCATCACCCGCATGTGCGGGAACAGCACCGCCGCCCCGGCGAGGATCCCAAACACACTGCCCGATGCGCCGACCAGTGTCGTCTGCGGCCCGACCATCAGCAGCCCCGGCACGAACGACAGCAACGTCATCACCGCCGCACCACTGACACCGCACAACAAGTAAAACGCCAGGAATCGCCGGCTCCCCCACCACTTCTCCAGCATCGGGCCGAAGAAGTACAAACCGATCATGTTGAATAGAACGTGCATGAACCCGTGATGCAGAAACTGATAGGTCACCAATCGCCAGAGTTGCAGGCCGTATATGCCCTGCTCAAGATTGAAGTTCCCCCAATCGTAGGGCGATATCCCCTGCGTCCGCGCCCCGCTGGAGAGCACGCCATCCAGAAGATACACGACCGCGTTGATCCCCAGCAGCCACATCACCACCGACGCCCCACTCAGCCGCCCGCCGATGCTCGCGCCGCCGCCACCGCCCCGACCGCCGAAGCCGCTCATGCCTTCCTGGTTGTAGTCCCTGTCGTGCCAGGCCATCAGCTACCCGTCCTTAGAAACGTCTGGTAATAAAGCAGCGTCGCGATCGTTTTCGCGTCTCGGATACGGTTGTCCCGTACCATCTGGATCGACTCATTCAGGGGTACCGCTTCAGTCGTGATCCGCTCGGTTTCATCCAGGTCCTGGCCCCGGAATACCAGCTCACGAGCCAGAAACGCGGTTAACAGCTCCGTGCAGAAGCCGGGGGTCGGATAAAACTCGATCAGCCGGCTAATCTCAGAGGCCTCATACCCCGTTTCCTCCAACAGTTCCCGCCCGGCACACAAGGCGGTCGCCTCCCCCGGCTCGATCGTCCCGGCGGGCAACTCCCACAGCGTCTGCCCCACCGCGAACCGCTCGTTGCGGATCAGCACCACCGTGTCATCGTCAAGCATCGGCAGGATCACCACCGCGTCCGCCGGCACGACCACCTCGCGCGTCATCGTCCCGCCGGTCCGCCTGGGCAACGACACACCACGGACCGCGAAACGGGCCCCCTGGAACAACACCGGGTTGTCTGGTTGAATGTCTCTGGGCATCAAGACATTCTACGCCCGAAATAGCTTCGGGTTCTCGCCAGTTCACACGCCCGCAGGTTGATACCGCCCCGTGAATCAGTCCTACTGATCGAAGACGTCGGCCACCGCGTCGATCACCCGATGATCGACCAGCACCGCGCCTGGGGTCTTCGCGTTGCGGTACCGGTCACGTTGTGAGAGGTAAGACCTGGACGAGCCGTAGGGGTCGGCCATGAGGTCTTCCATTTCCTTTACCTTGTCCGCCGAAGCATTAAGCCGGTAAATCGAATCGGGCACCTCGGGACGCTGCTTGAGGTTGGCTTCAAGGATCGGCCAGAGCGCACGCAGGTCGATCACGCCCCGCCAGGTCCCGAAGGTATGCCGCCCCAGCGGGTCCAGCCTGACAAGATTAATCGACGCCCGGTCCCGCACCTCGATAGGCAGGTTTGCCCGCCTCGCGACCGACGCCAGACGTTCCCAGGCATTGAGATACGCCGGGTCCAACGCCACGGCACGCTGGTAGTGCTCGGCCGCCTGGGCGTCTTCGGCCTGCTGCTCACGCAGGTAACCCATCAGGTAATGCACCTGCGGGCTGTCCGGCCGTTCCTCGATCAACGCACTGAATACACGCTCGGCGACCCCCTGTGCCTTCTCATCTGAGAAGACCCCCTCGCAGCCGAAGCAGTGGCTCTCGACCCGGCCGAAGCTGTCGGGCATCAATTCATAGGCACGCTTGTAGTGTTTCTCCGCTTCTTCGTGCCGGCCCTGAGCCGACAACTGGATCGCCAGCCTTGACTGGATGCAGTACGCATCGGCAAAAGACTCAAGCGACGCCCGGTACATCTCGATGCCGCGTTTATACATCCCCGCTGAATACACCCGGTCGGCGTCCTCAGACAGGCGGATCGCGTCATCGACCCGGGCCAGGAAGTCGACCTGCTCCTGATCCCCCCGGGCTTTGGCGATGCTTCCAAGCACGCGGTACGCGCGCATCCGGTCGCCGCGTCCCTGCTCGCCATCGGAGGGGTCGATCGAGATCGCCTGCTTGATGATCGCCTCGGCCTCATCGAGCTTCCCCTGATCGGTGAGCAGCTTGGCCTTCCAGATCAGGGGGCGTTCTTCGTAATGATCCCGTGCGAACAGTACGTCGAGCGTGTCGATCGCGTCGGGACCTTTGATCTCTAGGAGCGCCTGGTAAGCCTTGTCCGAGCCGGGCTCCTCGTTCAGCGTGTAGAGGATGGCGGCCTCGGCCTCGGGGGTCTGGCCCGTGGCGTGCAGGGCCCGGGCGATATGGACCAGCGTCGATGCCGAGCCGAATTCGCTAAGGCCGTAATAATAATTGTTCTCAAGTTGAATGACATCCGCCACGCCCCACCCGTCCCAATGGTCCAGCAGGTACCGGACATCTTCATGCCGCCCGGCCTGGCCGTACACGTTCAGCAGCATAAACATGTAGTTCGTTTTTTCATCGATCCCGTACCGGCGGACGCCGGGCATCCCCGACGTCGGCATGTTTCCGTAGTGCCGCTTGATGTACGCGACCAGGAATCCCTCCGCCTCGTCTAGGCGGTTAGTTTCAAACCAGGCCTCGACCAGCGAGGAAATCATCCGCGAACGGTCTTCGCCCTGCTTCATCACCACCGCCCGGCCCTGAGGCAACGCCTCATCAAGCAGGTCCCGGTCGTTCAAGGCGATCCCGATCTCAAGCAGCTTCGACACCAACACGGGGACGTCGCTGTCTTCTGTGATTTCTTGGCGGATCATCGCGAGTGCTTCGTCGACCCTGTCCGCCGCGAGCAGCGCGTCGATCAACTGAACACGCACCTGCTTGCGGACATCGTCCGGCAGGTCGTCACGGTCCACGCTCGCCTTGGCCAACGCGAGCATCTCATCGGTCTTGTTCAGGTGCGCCGCCAGCTCGGCGTAAGCGCCCCACACGGGCAGCGCGGGGTCTTCGGTCAATACGAGATGCAGGAACTGATAAACCCCCGCCGTGTAGCCGGCCTGATTCAGCGCGTCCAGCCCCTGGTACGGGATATCCATCTCCCAGGACTCCGCGCCACGGGGTGTCTGGATCTCCAGCTTCGCATCCTCCGCCCGGCCGGCGGCGATCAGCCCGAGGATGTAATACTGTCGGGCCGAGTGATAGGCGTAGTCGTCATAGGGGCTATCCTCCTCCATCTGTTCAACATCGACCGTGAGGGCATCGAGCAACCCGCTGGCGATCGACGACAACCCCCCGCTAGAGGCCTTCTTTGCGCCCCCGTCGGCGGCGGGTGCGGGCGCAGGCGAAGGGGCTTCATCGGCTTCCGTATCCGCCTGAGCCTGTGTTTCCGCCTCAGGCTCGACCGTTGCGCCGGCAGGTCGGCCCCCGTTGGGCAGGAACTTGACCGCCATTGCTTCGTAACACTCGACCGCATCAACCGTGTCCACCAATCCCCAGATTGGACGCTTAAGATGATCGACCTGTTCAACGACCAAACGACGGGCCAGGGCTTTGGTCTCCCCAGCATCATCGAAATCCATGTGCTGCACGGGCAACGCAAACGCACGGTTCAGCAACTCGGTCGCACGCGGCTCGCCGACCAGCGTGACCAGATCCGGCACTTCCAGCCGCCACGCCTGCTCCCCGGCCTCGTATTCAGCCAGCGTCTTCTCAAACGCTTCCACCTCGCCCTCACGATTCATCCCATTCTCGCCGAGCACCTGCGTTAGGCTCCGCAAGAGCTGAGCGTATTGGTAACGGCCGCGCACCTCGCCGGACAGGTCGATCTGCATAATGGCCTCAAGTTCGCCACGGACCCCTTCCCCGTCATTGACCAGGAAGCTGGCGAAGAAACGCAACGTGTGATACCTGGCCAGCAACGCGCCGGGCTTCTCGGGCTTGGGCCGGGAGTCGATACCATCACGGATCGCGTCCCACGCCGACGGCGGCGGCAGCACCTGAATCATCCGGCGAAACGACGGCACGCCCTTTGTGTCTTCCATGCCGTAGCCGTACCCCCCGCCGTATCCGTAGCCATAATCGTCATCTTCATTCGGGGCCGTCAACACAAGCAACCGGTCTAACAACGCCAGCCACTGCGCAGCGGCTTCCGCGGGTTCGAGCGTGCCGGAGGCTTCAGCAAACGCATCAATATCCGATGCGAGTTTCGGCATGCTATCGTCGGCCTCATCAGCATCCGGGTTATCCGCCTCGGCCGAGCTACCGCTTAACCGACTTAACGCCGCTTCCGCGCCTAACCATTCAGGCTCCGTCGCCAGTACCCCGGCGCAGCCAACGAGCAACGCAAACAGAAAACACGTGCGCATCAAAGCAGAATCCATACCTATCATGTTGAGATCCCCTGAAGTTAGTTGGTGCCTATTCAGCTACAGTTTAACCCGGGCGGGTTCTAAACACCAAGTAAATATGAGAATTACGCCAATACGCCCGAGCCTGGCGGTCCAGGTCTACTTGGCGTACTTAAACTCCAGCCGTTCGAGCTCACGTTTCGTGACCGGGCCGCCGAGGCTCGGGTCGGTCATGCGGAGCTGACGGACGCGCAGCGGGATGTCGGCGGTGCCCTCCTGCAACTGATCGTTGATCTGCAATCGGCGCATCCACGCGACCCACCACTCCCGCGGGTAGGGCTGGCCCAAGCCCGTGATCAGCCGATCCAGGAACCGCACCGACTCGATCAGCGAATCCGTGTCCCCCTTGGCGTACAGCACCTGGGCGTACTCCAGCATCACCTGCGCATCGGAGGGGAAGTCGTGGATCAGTCGGCTAAGTATGTCGGCCGCCGACTCGGTTTGGCCGGACAGACGCAGCATCTTCGCGCGGATCACCTCGAACGGCATCATCTGCTCGGCGTCCAGGGCCTGCGTCTGCGCCCATTCCAGCAGATACTCCGACAACACCGCCGCCGCCTGGGCCTGCCGGTCCGCTTCCTTCTGATACTGTTCTCGCTTGATGCTGTCCGCCGTCGCCGCCTGCACCTCCAAGCGCTCGATACGCAGGTCGGCATCACTGAGCACCCGGTCGATCACCGTCGCCGCCTGGTCGGGGTAGTCCGCCAGCATCCGCTTCGCTTCCACCGCCAACGCCTCGTGCTCCCCCGAGTCCGTCAACGCAACGATCCGGTACTCCAGAACCTGCGCGATCAGGTCGTCCTCGCCCGGGTAGGCCTGCTCGAAACCCTCGACCGCAGACAGGACCTTGTCATAATCCTTATCACTGAGCGCAAGCCCGGCCCGGATCAGTGCGACCGTCGCCGCGGCCCGGCGTGCCGACCGCGCACGATCGGGGTTGACCTGGCTATCCATGACGGGCTCGGCCTCCGTGACCACGCGCCGCATCGCCGACTCCAGCCCACGCATCGCACGGGGCCGGTCGGTCGGCTTAGCCTCCCGATAAACCTCGCTCAAGCTGATCAACGCCTGCCGCTGCGCCTGGAAATAGTCGGGGTGATCAAACGGCACACGCTCGTACACGTCCACCGCCTCGCTGTACCGTCCGTCGGCCTGCAACACCGCGTACCCGTAATACAATCGCTCCCCGTCGGCCGCCTCGCTGACCGGGAACTTGCTGAACAACACACCCACCGCCCGCTCGTATGCCTGCTGCACGTCCGTCGGCGTCGGGACCAGCTGATGCAACTCACGCAGCAGCAATACCGCCGCCGCAATCGCGTCCTCCGCGACCGGCTGGGAAGGCATCTGGTCCGCCAGGTCCGTCAGGATCGCGGAGAGTTCCAGCCGATTCGCCGGGTCCTTAGGCTCAAGCCAGTGCATCGCCATCGCCTGATTAAACATCGCCTCGGAACGCATCGCCGGGTCTACTGACTTATCGGTCAGCGAACCCGCCAGATCGATCGCACGCTTCAGCGTCTGCTTTGCATCGGCGAGTTGCTGCGTATCGTTCGCGGCCTGGGCTTCTTCCAGTTGTCCCTGACCCTGCTGGCGAAGCACCTGGCTGACCGCAAGCCGAACGACCGGCGGGAGCTGATCTGATTGCGCATCATCCTCAAGCGCGTTCGCCCAGCGGTCGTAGATAAAATCGCGCAAGCCCTTGACCTGTTCGCCGGGGATCGGGCCGGACAACAGCTCGATATAAGGCTCGTAGCTCTGCGCCACCGCCGCCTCACGCGATTCGCCTTGCAATCCCTTGGCCCTGGCCAGCATCACGCGGTGGGTCATGTCGGTGACGAGCAGGCCGAACCGCAGGTCGTCGATCACCGCCGAGTCCGCACGAAGCTGGTTAAGTTGGTCGAGCGCCGAGTCGGCCTGCCCCATCTGTACCAACGCGCCGATGCGTGCCAGGCTGGCGGTCAGCCAGGGGGCGCCGCGGTCCTGGCCGTCGATCAGTTCCTGAAAAATCTCGATCGCCTCTGTGGGCTGCCCCTTGGCAAGCAGGACTCGGCCGCGCAATGAGATCGCCGCGTCGCGGACGCCGGTCATGTCGCCGATGTCACCGGTGAACGTCTTGAGTTCGCGGTCGGCCAGTTCCAGCAGCCTTGCCCGCTCCTTGGCCGGGCTCGACGCCTGGCTTGGGATTCGGACCCCGTCGGTTGTCCCAAGGTTTTGATAGTAAGGCGCATCGTCCGGGAGCTGCGCCACCATGAACGCCACCTGCGACAAGAAGTAAGGCGTCCGTCTGCGGTCATATTCATCAAACAGCTTGAAAAACAGCCCGCTGCTCTGGAGCTTCTCCGAGCGCGCGGGGTCGCGCCCGACCTCGCCTCGGAGCTTGAACAGCCGGAGCTTCGCGTCGCTGAGCAGTGCGAGTGCCTCACCGCTGGCTTCTTCCAGGGCGATCCGTTGTTCCCGTGTGGTCACGCCGAACTCGGCGAACAGCGGCGCAGATTGATGCA
>CBDUNP010000044.1:0-13648 GCA_965368605.1 uncultured bacterium
TGTCATCGGCGTAGTGCTGGCCGCCCTCGTAGCCGATGAAACGGATCGTCCGCCCAAACTCTGATGATAGGCTTGCGGCCAGGTTGCCGTGGCGTTGGTAGTGGTCGGCTGAGTCCTCGGGGATCGCGCGGTTCAGCGCATCCATGACGATGTCCTGGGCCGTGGTGGTGTGGTCGAAGTTGGCGCCGCTTTCGCCGAAGTAGGCGGCGCAGGTGATGGCGTCCAGTTCACCCACCAGGCGGTCGGTAATGTTCCGGGTGACCCAGACATTCGCCTGCTGGCCCGCCGCGACCCGGACCAGCCGGTCGGTCTGCCCCACGAACACCTGCTGCCAGATACTGAACGTTGTCAGAACCCGCTCGCCTAAGTAATCGAACCAGGCGTCTGAAAACGCGCCCCCGCCTGATTCTTGTGCGACGTAATGGTAGGCATCGAACCGGCTGTTCCACACCTCGTTCGACCATTCGATATAGATCTTTCGTTCCGGATCGAGGCGGTCACGTACCAGCATGGCGAAGTTCTGGATGTACTGTTCGTCGGCGGCGTGAGGCATGCAGAACCACGGGTCCGCGCCCAATTCATTGCACAGGTCGACCATGTATTCGATCGCGGCACCGCGTGGGTTGGCCTGTGTGTAAAACGTCGGCCGGGTGCGCGTCTCCCAACTCACCGACTCATCGCTCTCGTTGGTGTGCGCCCAGTCCATGAAACGCAGGACCTTGAACTTCGACATCCGCTGCAGGTACAGCGGGTGGAACGGCGACGGGGCGTCTTCAAACCCCGGCATCCACAGCCGGATATTCCGTATCGGGTTATTCGCAAACGATTCGGCGATCCGCAAGAGGATGCCCGTGTCCGTCGGCGTCACGTTAAGCACGATCCGCCCGGGTTCACTTGAGATCACGTCGGCGTCCCACTGGAACTCGATTTCACCCAGCCCGTCGTAGGTACACACATACTGCCCGGCCGGATACGCGCCCTCGGTCTCGCTGAAGATAATCGTCTGGGCCGCCTTGCCCGTGGGCAGCCAGGGCCAGCCGTCCGAGTCGGTCTGCACCACCTCGCCGGTGTCGAAAGGATTGCCGTTGGGGTTCGTCGAGACCCAGGGCTTGGCTTGCTTCATCGCATCAACAAACACCCACTCCCGGCTGTAGTAGTTGATCTGTGACAGGTTGATGCCAAGGTTCAGGCTGCGTTGCTGAGGCAGGGGGTATCCCGCGTTCCAGTTGCCCAGCACGATCCCGATGTCATCGATCCCAACCGTGCCGTCGCCGCTGGGATCACCCGAGAGCAGATCGCCCGGCGTAACCGTCAGATTCCAGTTTGCCAGGATGATCGCTAGGTCGGAAAAACCAACAAAGCTGTCGCCGTTCAGATCACCTTGCAGCGGGCCGACCTCGTCGGTCTGCGCAAAACACAACGAAGACGCGACTACCGCGACAACAAGGCACAGGCCCTGAATGGGTCTTGGGGACAAGAGTTCCGCCCTCACTTTAGGTTCGCTTCGCCCACAAGCCGTGACGGAAACGATACTGAAATCAACGAATGAGCGTATAAACTACAACATGTTATGGCGGAGTCAAGCGCAAAATAATCGAGCGTTTAGTACTAATAACACCCAACTTACCCAGATACCCAAAACGGGTATGGGTCGCTTGACATGAGGGCGGTACGTTGAGGTGGGGGGGCTGAGGTCGGTCAGGGCAGGCTGTGAAGCACAGAACAATTCAGCGGTTGACTCACTCGCTGCTGAAGTCCAGCAATGCCCTGTACTTCGGAGCCTCGGCACCGCTTTGGTTCTGGAACTGCAGGTGCCCCCAGGAGCCGAACGGTCCGGGCTTGCTGACGAAGCTGTACGCCATATAAAGCGAGCCACCACCGTTGTTGAAGGCCTGAAGGTTCGCGGTGTAAGCGTCGTACATGTCCGGCAGGACCGGGTCGTCGTACGTCTGCACGTCCTTGAATGCCTGGTAGTAGGGCAGCGACGAGTTGCCGTGGACCGTGTAGTGCTGCCCGCCCTCGTAGGCCAGCAGGGGGATGGTTCGGCCGAGGTTGTTGGTCAGTTGCTGCGCCAGGTCGCCGTGGTTGCGGTACTGCAGGGCAAACGTGTTCGGGATCGTTTCGTTGATGGCGTTGTTGATGATGTCCTGCACGGTCGTGCTTGTGTTGAAGGGCGCGTGTCGTTCATCGAAATACGCCCCGCATGCTATCGCGTCGAACTCGCCGCCAGCTGCGATCAACTCTTCGGTCAGTCGTTGAGTCACCCACACGTTCGCCTGCTGCCCGGCCGCGACGCGGATCAGCCGATCGGTCTGCCCGGCGAAGACACTGGTCCAGATATCAAAATCCCTCTTGGCTTCTTCCGCCCACTTCTCGAACCACCCCGGATCAAAGACCTTCGACCCGGACTGCTGGGTCACCCAGGCCTGCTGAGGGAATGTGACGTTCCAGACCTCGTTGGACCACTCGACATACACCTTCAGCCCGTTGTCCAGCGCGGGGATCGCAAGGTCCGGGTCGGCGTTCGGCACGCCGTCACGGACCGCGGTGGCGAACTGCGTCACGAAGTCGTCGCTGGCCTTGTGCGGCATGCAGAACCAGGCGTCTGCGCCGAGCTGGTTGCAAAGCTCGATCATGTATTTCAACGCAGCGCCGTCGCCGTTGTCCAGGCTGAACGTCTTGCCGGTCGGCAGGTCGGAAAACTCGACGACGTTGGAGCCGTTGGTCTGCTGCCAGTCCATGAATCGGATCACGCCGAAGGGCGCGAGCTTGCTGGTGAAGTCCGGGTGGAACGACGAGGGTGAGTTGTCGTCGAAGCCGGGCATCCACACTCGGATATTTCTGACGTGGTTGTTTGGATCGGAGCTGGTGATCCGCATCAGGATGCCGTTGTCGCTTGCGGTGTTGACGTTGAAGGTCATCGTGCCGGGGCCGGTGACCTGGGCGTTGCTCGCGTCGAACTCGAACGCCAGCGTGCCCGACCCATCGAAGGTGACGGTATACGTCCCGACCGGGTAGTTGGCGGGTTTATCAGACAGCAAAATAGTCTGCGCCGCCTGCCCGGCCTGGAGGATGGGCCAGCCCTCGGCGTCGGTGGTAACGGTGCCGCCGGTGTCGAAAGGTTGGCCGTTGGGGTTGGTCCTGACCCACCGCCGAGCACTCTTGACCGCGTCTACAAACACCAGCTCCCGGCTGAAGTAGGCGATCTCCGAAAGATTCATCCCAAGCGACGCATCCCCGCCGGGAACGGGGATCGTGCCGTTGCCCCAACTCAGCAGCAGGAACGAGAGGTCGGTGAACCCGATGAAGCCGTCGGGGAACAGGTCGCCCTTGCTCAGGTCGCCGGGGGTGACGATCTGGCCCCAGTAGGTGAGGATGATCTGCAGGTCCTGCACGCCGACGAACCCGTCGCCGTTGAGATCGCCCTCGACGGTCGTCTGTGCCCGTGCGTGGGATGGCGCGCAGAGCAGCAGGCTCAATGCGAGTACGAACAAATAAACCACGCGAAGGTTGGGTCTCATCTTTAGCATGTACCGTTGCACAGCCGCCGGGATGGCGACGCTGGGTTGGGGGACCCGTGTGCGGTGCACTCGGGCTGACGTGTAGATTAAGGCCTCGACCCCCCGAAAGTCAAGGTTTATTCGCTCTAAACCGCGATTTTAAGCATTGCTCCACCCGCAACGGCCCCTTGCTATGAGTAAGGGAACATGCTCTGACTTCAAATGAGAATCTGGGGGGACTCTGCGGGCAGTAACGACTGCCGGTTAAACTCGTCCCAGCCTGACGGGCACTTATAGCTCGACCAGCCGGTCATCCCCGACCAGCCAGAGGGTCATAGTCACCGCGCTTGTGTCCAGGTTAAGCATCTTCATCAGCGCCCGCTGATACACGCGCATCTGTGGGCGGTAATGGTCGGCGATCGCGTGCTCGCTGCCTTCCCCGAGCCGGTCGGTCTTGAAATCGATCAGTCGGGCCTGAGATACCTTGCCCTGCTTGTCCCGGTAGATCGTCACGCGGTCAAAGAAGCCCTGCAGCAGTTGCCCGTGATCGCTGACCGCGAACCCGCGCTCCCGCCAGAGCTCCTGTGCGCCGTTGCGTGCCAGGGCCTGCTGCGCGACGGGGCCGGCCCAGAGTTGTCTCAGCCATTCCATGCGCGAAACGATCCAGCTTGTGTCTGCACCGGGCATGACGCGTTGCGCCACAGCCGACAGCGCCGCGTCGTCCGGCAACGTGTCTTCATCGATAAACCCAACCAGCCGCATCCACTCGTGCACCAGCGTCCCGTAACGCATCGCGGTGTTGTCCTTCGGCGTGACGTCCAGCAGGTCCGCCGCATTTCGGTGGGGGGAGCCGCCCGCATCGGTCCCCGCCTGCGAAGACGGCGCGATCGTCGGCCATGAACGCCAGGCACCATCGGTCGGCTTGTCTAAGCCCCTTAACGGTTCCGCGGCCGGCATCTTCGGCTCAACCGCGACCGGAGGCTTGGCATCGCTACTCCATTGAGCATCACCCGCTTCGTAAAGCACCTGCTCCCCGTCGAGGGTTTCTTCCGCTTCACTTAACGCATCACGGAGGATCGACGCAAAGCACAGCCCCTTGCTTTTCAGCTTGCCGGTCTTGGTCAGTTCCATCGGCGTCACGATCATGTGTAACGCCTGCCGGGCCCGGGTCATCGCGACGTACAGCGAACACAGGTCTTCGATGATCCGGTTCTGCCGTTGGGACTCGGCCGTGTGCTTGAGTTTTTCATCCAACTCGCGCACCGCTTTGTCGGCGTTTCGGTAGACCCCGGTGATCGGGCCGGTCGGGTCGTCGCGTTCGATCAGCATCACCGAGCGGTCGGTCAGCTTGCGGTCCAGTTCCGCCAGCACGACCGTGTCGAACTCCAGGCCCTTGGAGCCGTGGATCGTCATCACCCGGATCGGTGCCTGGCTGGGCTCCGCGACGCTCGCCGACTCGACCAGGTCCACGAACCACGACGGCCGAAGCGGGTCGTTCGGCTCCGACCGATCCGCCAACTCGATCAACTGCGTCAAACGCCTGACCGACCGTGCATCACACGATCGTGCGACCGCGCTCGCCCACCCTGAAATCGTCTTGGCGTAGCCTTTCGTCAGCAGCGATCGGCGCACCCGCAACGATGCCCGGCGGACGTCGGCCTCGTGGTTCGAGGTCAATCCGATCACCTCGCCCAAAGGCGAGTTCAACACATGAAACGACGACGCGGTGTCCCCGGGGTGGTCCGCCATCACCAGCGCCGAAAGCACCGCCATCACTACCGGCGAATCCGTCAGCCGACTCCCGCCCTCGCCGCTGACCGGCAACCCCAGCTTGCCTAGTTCATAAATCAACCGCGACGCGGTCCGGTTGCGGCTGACAAGCACGCCGATCGAACCTGCACCGCCCTCGCGTTCATACAATGCCTTGACCCGCCGCGCGACATAGGCCTCGTGCGCCCCGGCCGAGGCAGGCAACGCATCATCCGTGTCGTCGGTGTCCTCGTCGTTCGTGTCAGGGTTGTAACCGGCGGTCGAGGTCTCCAATGTCACGTGCCCGGGCAGGTCGCGCACCGCTATGTGCCGTTCAAACCCGTTCTGCCAGCGCTCGGCCGCCTCGGCTACCTCGGTCAGTGCATCGTTGCTCGCGATCCCGGTAAACACCCGGTTGACCGCATCCAACACGACCGCGCTGGAGCGGTAGCTCCTGGACATGGTGAGTCGGCACGACTCATCCAGCCCGAGGGTGTCCTCGAACGTGTCGAACAGCTCCGCCACACCGCCGCGCCAGCCGTAGATCGCCTGCTTGGTGTCGCCGACGCAGAAGAGGGTGCGCGACCCGTCGGCCGTGGCCGCGATCTCCTGAGCGAACGGCCGAAGCACGTCCCACTGCGACAGGCTGGTGTCCTGGAACTCGTCCAGCAGCAGGTGCGTCACCCGCCCGTCAAGCCGAAAGTACACGTCCTGCATCAGCTCGTCTGACTTCGGCAGCTCGTGCGCCAGCTTGTGGGTGATGTCGCTGAATAACAGCACACCCTGCCGTTTGCGCAGCGGGGCGTAGTGCTCGTCGAACCGTTGCAGCAGGTCGTAGGTCGCCAGCGTCTGCTGCGCGACGCGGTAGATCAGTTCACCCGATGCGTGGCCGATCAGGGGCTCGAAGATATCGAACCAGTCGGACGTGATTGGTTGTCGTTGGAATGTTTCGCCACCCTCGACGATCTTCTTGGCCAGGCCCTTCCCGATAAATCGCTTCCAATCGCGGGCGTGGATGGCGTTGAGATTTTCGTGGTACGCCTTGCGCCAGTGCCCGTTATCCGGCAGCAGCGCCGAGGCCGACTCCATCGCCGCGAGCGCCTGGCTGAAGGTGTCTTCATCCATCCGCCCCAGCGGTTCAAGCCTCGACCACACGGCACGGTCCAGAGCTTCACGGTAGACCTCATATAGCCCCGTCACCGCCGAGTCGATCGCCTCTGTGACAGAGCGTGCCGCGGCGTCGTGGTGCAGTTGCCTTAGCAGCGTCACCAGCGTCGGCAGGTCGTCGTCGGCCAGCATCGCCTCGATCGCGTCCCGCCTCAGCCGAACCGCCACCGGGTGCATCGCGTCGATCAGCTTCGGCTCGGCCGGGAGGTCCAGCTCGTACCGAAAGCTCTGCGCCATCCGGTTAAAGAACCCGTCGATCGTCGAGATCGACAGCCGGTGCAGCGAGTCGGTCAAGGACCGCAGCATCGTTCGGCAATCAGCCTGAGTCAGCCCCGGGTCATCCAGCGACTCGGCCAGGTCCTTGCGTTTGCCCGGGTCCACCACGGCGTCGGCCAATCGGGTAATCACCCGTCCAAGCACCTCGCCCGCGGCCTTGCGCGTGAACGTCGTCGCCAGGACCTCACTGGGTTCGGCATCTTGGCGGATCAATGAGAGGTACCGCGTGCTGAGCTGATAAGTCTTGCCCGACCCGGCTGAGGCGCGGATTGTCTGGTGCCAGCCGCCCTCGCCCCTGGAGTTGCCCCCGGAATTACCCCGGGAGTGCCCCCGGGAATTACCCCCGGAATCTCCCCCCGTGTCATCGGGTTTGTAGACGTAGTCACGGTGACTCATCGCAAGGCCTCCCCGCCTTCGCTGGCTGCGATCACGGCGTGGCGCTGCATCACCGTGTCCGCACACACACGCTCCAACCCGTCGGGGTATTTGGGGGCGTCTTTGGGTGACCAGAAAATCTGTTGTCGAAGAGCTGTGATGACCCCGTCGCGTGCTTGGACCGCGGCCGAAAGATCGTCCTGGCCCCAGTCGGCTAAGGCCGGTCCCGCGCCGTCGTCGGCCTTAGGCAGATTCATGTAGCCAAGCTGGACGTTGCCGGTGACGCCCAATGCTGTGCATAAGTCGCGATACAGCGGCAGCTGCAGGTCCACCCACGACCGCGCGTCCTTTGGCCCGACACGATGGGTTTTCTCAGGCGGTTTCGCGGTGTCGCCGGTCTTGTAGTCGTAAACACGCCAGCCGAGTGTGTCGTGGCGGTCGATCCGGTCGATCTTGCCCTTGATCGTGAACGGTTCGCCGTCGACCACGATCTCCGCCCGCAGTTCTTCTTCGACGTGTTGTATCCGCCAGCCGTCCTGAATCAGTTGCGCCTGGGTGTCCGCGAAACGCTCCAGACGTTGGCGGAGCTGTTCGATCTGGATACGCACCGCCGCCCGGGGTTCTTTGCCGAAGCGTCGGGCGACGAGTTCGTCGAGTTGGGCTTCGAGGTAAGTCCGGATGCCCCGTGGTTGGCATTCGTCTCTGGCGTCGCTTTGACCAAAGGACTGTAAGACGTCGTGCGCCAGCGTCCCGAACGACATCGGGTCCATCTCCACCGCCCGGTCGTTGAGCGTATTTAAGCCCAGCACATAACGCAGATAGAACCGATACGGGCAGGCCAGGTATTGGCGGAACGCCGTGACGTGCAGCTCTTTGATCGGCTCGTGATCCAGCGTCGGCCTGGGGATCAGGAACCGATCCGAATCCCCGTGCGCCAACTGCAGCGGTGGGGCGGGGGCGTCCGCCTGCGACTCATCAAAAAACGCCCGCACCCGCGCGACCAGTGTCTTGTCGTCACAGGCCAGCAGCAGACGGCTGGGCGTCAGGGGGTCGCCCTCATCGCTCCGCCGAGCCGCGATCAGGCGCACCGTCGGGCGGGAGTGGACAATCGCATTCAGCAACATCAGGTCGCGGGCATACCGGTGCGCGTTGTCGTGCATCGTCAAGGCGGTGCGCGCACGGTCCGGGAGGAAGGCGTCCGCGTTTCGGGAGGTCGGGATCAGCCCCTCGTTCATCCCCGTGACCATCAGCACCGGCGCATCATCCAACGCCAGCTCCAGGTAGCCGAGCAATTCGACCGCGGGCTCGCCGCCGTCATCCGGGAGCGTGGCTTCGGAAAGCCGGTCCAGCGTCAGTGAGATCGCCTGCGCCGCGGTCAGCTTGGGGCAGGTCGCGGCGTCCGGCTTCACCTCGGCCTGCTCGCGCAGCAGCCCGGCGATCGACTCGAGGGACTGTGCCAGGCGTCGGTCGTCCGTGTCGTGCTCGTTCAGGGTCGTATGGGTGTAGACCTGTTGTATAGCCTCGGCGATCGGGATGCTCCAGGCCGGGAGCGGGCGTTTTTCCGAGGGATGTGCCGGGAGCAACGCCATGATACGGTCACGCAGGGCTTTGAGTTTTGCCTGGCGTTCAGGGTTGCCCAGCCAGTCCCCGGTGAGCTTGCCCTGCAGGTGTCGGGTCGCGTAGGTGTCCAGCAGGCTCAGCCAGTCTTCTATAGTGGTCCGGGTCTCGCCGTCGTTGTCAGACTGGTTCAGGCAATTTTCGGTATCAGCGTGGCGCAGCAGGCGTGCCAGTGCATCGTGGCGTTGTTGCTCCATAAACGCGCCGAGTGCCCGCAGCAGGACGGCCGGCCTCGACCGGTCTGCAGACAGGCCCGCGGCGTGTCGGCTGGGGATCTCCGCCAGCTCCAGCGTGCGCATCACCGCCTCGGCCGACTTCTCGTCGCCCAGCCCCACCGTCACCCGATCGGCGCTGAGCGTTTCATCCGCGGCGTGCAGCCGGTCACGCTCGGCCAAAACCTGCTCCAGCAGCTTGCCGGGTTGATCGGAGACGCGCTCCACGAAGCAGACCTGCTGCGGTTGCAGGTCTACCGACTGTGTCTGCCAGTAGCTGGTCTTGAATACACCCAACTCATCGAAACCGTCGCTGTGTGACGCGGGGGCCATGACCAGCGTGCTGACCTGGTCGGGCACCTGGCGCAACATAGCGGCGGCGGTGTCGTTCAGGTCCGGCGTCGCGATCAGGACGATGTGGGCCTCGTCGTCTTGCAATGCACAGCTTTCCTGGATGACCGCGTTTCTGCGTGCGGTGTTGCGGTCGGTCAGGTGCTGGGTATTCAGCGTCTCACGATAGGCCTGCCCGATGGTTGCCAGCACGTCCCAACGCGCTTCGCCACGCAGGTCAAACTTGCGTTCTGTACACAGCCGGGCCACGTCCTGGAACTGCATCATGTGGCCGGCCAGATCGTCATCGAGTGAACGCAACTGTTTGCCGATCGCCCACCAGCCCGGCAGGTCATCTTTGGCCGGCGGATTGGGAAGCAGGTCGGCCAGCGTGTCCGGCGATAGCCCACCCAACGCAGAGACCCACGCAAGCTGGGCCTCCAGGTCCGACGCGATCGGCTGGTTCGGCTGATACAACAGTTCCGGCAGCCCCCCGGCGGTGACGATCCTCGGCGGACTCAGTGAGTGGCCGGCCGACTGTGCCTGGGTGACGAGTATTTCAATCAGCCGACGCCCCGCGCGCCTCGCCGGCACCACCGCGATCACGCCCGACAGGTCCCACCCGTTTTCACCCCGGCCAAGATGCTCATGCAGATACGCCGCAGCACGCTCCAGCGCGGGTCCATCCCAACCCAGAAAATGTCGCGTCATCGGCATGTAAGATCAACCAGGTCAAGGGTCATGCATCACTGGAACGGCCTAGCCTAATAGCAACGGGGGTGAACCGCCAAGACGCGGAGCACGCCAAGAAAGATAAGAAAGCTATATACAGGGATGAACCCTGATGAAGGGTATAAAGAGGTCAGGCCGTATCCGCGTTCATCTGCGTTGATCCCTGTTCCCAATTGTGTTTGCCTTGGCGTCCTCCGCGTCTTGGCGGTTCAATCATATTCGAGTCATATTTTTTACCCCGACTTGGCCTGACGGATAAGTTGTCTATCCTATCGGGTATGAGCACTACCGCAGAAGAACGTATCGCCCAGTGGGAGCAGATGGCCCGCGAAGCGCCGGACGACATGGCCTACTTCAGCCTGGCGAACGCCTACAAGGACGCTGGCCGGCTGGAAGACGCCCAGGGCGCCTTCGCCAAGGCGATCGAGATGAACCCCGGGATGAGCCGGGCCTACCAGCTCAGCGGTCAGGTCCTGATCCAGTTGGGCAAGGAAGACGAGGCCGGGCCTTTGCTGACCCAGGGCTACACCGTGGCCGCCGAGCGGGGCGACGTGATGCCGCAGAAGGCGATCGGGTCGCTGCTTGAGAAGCTGGGCCTGCCGCTGCCGGAGGTGAGGGACGCCGCCGAATTGAAGAAGGAAGTCGAGGCCTCGGGCGACACGGTCCTGGACCGCCGCACCGGCCAGCCTCAGAACCGCCTGGCCGACCCGCCGATGCGTGGGCCGGTTGGGAAGTTTATCTACGACCACTTCGGGCAGACCACCTGGAACGAGTGGATCGGCCAGGGCACGAAGGTCATCAACGAACTCCGCCTGGACTTCTCCAACGACCAGCACCAGGACGTCTACGAGCAGTACATGCTTGAGTGGTTGCAGGTGACGATGGACGAGGTCACCGAGTACGCTGCGAAGGCCAAGTAGGCGTCACCGTTGAAGGGTTAGATCCGAGCAGCGTCGCCCCCGACGCGGACCGCCGTGAGGGCACGGCGGCTCTGTCTTTTGTGACTTAAATCATCCTTCTTGCTCACCGAGCGCCCTTAATGCCCGCGGCGGCAGCAGCCACTTCAACACCGCGGGCCCCGGGGCATCGTCCGGGTGAAGTGGGGCGTCGATCAGCGCGCATGACGCCTTCTTCAGTTCGATGAAGCTGGGCATGGATTTCTGCGTACACAGCGACTCGATGACTTCGCTGAGGACCGGTTCGTGGCCAACGATCAGGACGCTGGTCTCGTCGCGTTTACGGAGCATGTGGATCACGTCCACCGCCGACCCGTCTGCGAGTTGGGGGACGGTCTGGGGCAACAGGTCGAAAAGGTCACCGAGGATGCCGGCGGTCTGGCGTGCCCGGTCTTTATCGCTCGTCAGGATGACATTCGGCCGATCCGCGAACCGGGCCAGCCCGTGGGCGGCGGCGAGGGTGCGATCGATCCCCAGGGGGGACAGGGGGCGATCCGCGTCCAGCGTGTCTACCCCACCCGGCTCAGCGATCCCGTGACGGAAAACGTAAAGAAGCATACCCGTATCTTAGTCTTGTTCGAGGTTGAATGCCGGGGTTGTCAGCCGCGGGTATGCGTGGCAAACAGCATTTAACCGGGGGTTAACAATTGATGCAGCGGGCTGCCAGCCGCTCATGCAAACGCCAGCTTCAGGGCGTAGAAGAACACGATCGCCATGCCCGCGCCGGCGGGGATCGTGATAATCCAGGACACGATGATGTCCCGGACGGTATTGAGGTTCAGCGCTCCGATGCCCCGCGCCAGGCCCACGCCGAGCACGGCCCCGACCAGGGTGTGCGTCGTCGAGATCGGCAGCTTGTAGACCGAAGCGATCAGGATCGTCACCGCCGCGGCGAACTCGGCACAGAACCCACGTGAGGGTGTCAACTCGGTGATCCGCTTGCCGACGGTCGCCATCACGCGCCAGCCCCAGGTCGCCAGACCGACGACAATACCCACACCGCCGATCCCCAGGACCCACAACGGCACCGAGGTCTTTTCCGGGATGGTCATATCCTTGGCCGTTTCGATTACCACCGACAACGGCCCGATCGCGTTGGCGACGTCGTTCGATCCGTGCGCCAGCGCGACGAATGCGGCGCTGATGATCTGCAGGTAGATGAAGATGCGCTCGACGTTGTGGTAGATGTGGCTTTCGTTGTTGCCACGCGTGCGGTCACGGACCTGTTTGTAGAGGGTTTCGGCCTCATCCAGGGTTTTCTGTGCCTGCTCCTTGGCCTCTTCGGTGGCGGTGCTGCGTACGCGGCGCAGGTGCATGATGGCCTTGCTCATCGCCCGGGCGGTGTAGAGGTCTGCCTGCAGCCTTGCCAGGGCCGGGTCGTCTGCTTTGACTTTCAGCACCAGACGGCGCGAGATCAGCGAGCCCACGATCCCGCTGAAGATCGACGCACTCAGCCCGATCGTCAGCGGCCAGAAGTCCAACGGATTGAGCCCGAAGTTATCCTTCCAGAACGGCTTGAGCCCCTTGAACGACAGCACCAGCATCATCGTGACCATGACGAAGAACACGATGACCGGTGTCCAGACTCGCGCTGCGGCCACGGGGTCCGGCCTGTAGAAAACTTTCTTCAAGACGAAGCGGAAGACCAGGTAGGCGATGGTGCCGGACATCAAGGGTGAGACGACCCAACTGGCGACGATCGAGGAGAGTCCACCTTTGCCCGCGAGTGTGGTCAGGATATTGAACCCGTTGCCGCCAAACCAGTTCACCGCCTCGATCCCGCCGTAGACACAGCCGAACCCGACGATCGAACCGACGATCGAGTGGGTCGTCGACACCGGCCAGCCGAAGTAGGACGCCAACTGCAGCCACGCCCCGGCCGCGAGCAGTGCCGCGAGCATCCCGAAGCAGAGCATCTTGGCTCCGTCAGGGTCAAGGCTGAACATCCCGACATCAATAATGCCCTTGCGCACCGTTTCCGTGACGTGAGGCCCGATGAAAAACGCGCCGGTGAACTCCATCACCGCGGCGAGGATGACGGCCCGCTTGAGCGTCAACGCCCCCGAGCCGACGCTGGTCCCCATCGCGTTGGCGACGTCGTTGGCGCCGATGTTCCAGGCCATGTACAGCCCAAAGACCATCGCCAGCCCGGTCAGAATCATCGCTTCAGTGCCCATCGGGTCTCCGAATCATTTAAAGATCAGTATCGGGGTGTGGCAACCGTCGGCCGCTACTTCTTCAGATCAAGCGTTCGGCGGACCCGGTTCGCCAAACGCTCGGACAGGTTCGACAGGTCCCCGACCTGCTTGAATAACTTGGTCCACAGGAAGAACTCCCCGGTGCTGAGCCCTTGTTCATTGGCAAACAGGCTCTTGAGCATCTGCCGCTGGATCACGTCGACTTCGTGCTCCATGTGCGCGACCTGCTCGACCATGCGCAGCACGCGTTCCGCCTCGTCGCCGCCGAAGCCGGTCTCCAGCAATTCGTCTAACTGATTGATAATCGCCTTGGCCCCCTCGAAGGCCTCGACATTCTTGTTTAGAAACGTATTGAAATCTTCCGCCAGCCAGTCGGGCATGGTCATGGCCTTGAACGTCAGCAAGACGCCGATGTTCTCGGCCTTGTCCGCGAGGTTGTCCTGAACGCCCAGGATGTCCAGGATACGCGAACGGTCGATCGCCATGAACATGCGCTTGGGCAGGTGGGTCTGGATGTCGTGCTTGATCTGATCGGC
>CBDUNP010000045.1:0-13506 GCA_965368605.1 uncultured bacterium
TTGCGTCGATGTGTCGGCTGATGGGTCCAAGCGGTGGGTGTGATTTGTAGCAGCCGGAATATGCGCCTTAGGCTGTGCGTGTCGTCGGCCCGGCCTAGACTGGATCGGTTCGGAAACATCCTCTACGGCTGCGAAGACCGCGTTGGCTTCCGATTGATTCTCCAGTTGTTCATTATCTCCCAGAGCCGTTGCAACCGGCACACGCATGGCCGCCTGTTGAATCATTAAGGACAAGTCACCGCTGGAAGGCGGCGAACCGCTGTTCCAGTGCCCCAACACCAGGTTCAGGTCGTCGATGCCCACATACCCGTCGCTTGTCGGGTCCGAGCGGGTGTCAGCCGATCCGTCGGTGTTCCAGTGGGCCAAGACCAGATTAAGATCGTCAATGCCGACAAAGCCGTCATCGTTCAGGTCGCCCGGGATGACGGGGGCTGGGAGGCTGGCGTTCCAGTTGCCTAAGACGGCATTGAGGTCATCGATGCCGACAAACCCATCGCCCGAAACATCCCCTTGAGCCAGATCCCCTACAGGCACCGACTGGTTCCACTTGCCCAGAACCGTGTTGAGGTCATCGATGCCCACGAAGCCATCCCCGGTCAGGTCACCGAGCAGGAACGGTGCCCGATTGATATCCAGCAGGTAATCACCCGTTCCACTCACGGCCTGGACCTCGATGATGTAGCTGCCCCCGGCGACGGCGGTGAAGGTGAGTGCCGCGTTCTTTCCGTCCGCCCCGCCGTTGTCATCGAATGCGATTTCAGTCCCATTGGGATCGAACACGCGGAGGGCCGGGTCAAGGGTATTAGCCCGCGAGGCCTGAGGGTCATCGAACAACGTCGCGGTGGCGAGTGAGATCTGTTGGCCGGGGAGGAGGTTCAGGGTGTAGGCATCCCTGTGGCCCGAAGCGGCGTCGTGGGTCGTCCCTAGTGCAGACAGGTAGTTAAACGTTGTTGACACCTGACGGATCAGGTCCCCGCTATCGGGGTCCATGAAGTAGGTGCCTCCCCAACGGTTGTCGGTCAGGATAAGTTGGCCGTTGAGATAGGCCAGGCTGGCGTCGCTGGAGCCGAAGGGGAATGAGGGCGTCAGGGTCTGGATCAATTGGCCCGTATGGGCATCGATTTCGTAGACCTCATTCGCGCCATTGCTGTAGCTGTAGTCCATGATGAAGACCGACCCGCGGTCCGGAGCGCCTGCGATGGCCTCGGGAGACGTCGGAGCGCTGTGTGTCACAGTACGGATGGCCGAGGCGGAGAGTGGATCGGCGAAAACAAGCTCGCTACCCGAGAGGAAGACGAGTTGGTCGCCATAGCTCGCCATCTTGTAGATGATGTCCATGCCCAGTTGATCGGCGTCGAACCAGGACAGGATCACGCCGGTGTCCGGATCGAGCGCGTGGATCCGGCCGGGCTGGGGCGGGATGCCATCCACAATGACGGTGGCCCCGTAGAGGATGCCCCCGGTGTAGGCCAGTGAATTGACGCCGCGCGGTATCAGGCCCTGGACCGCGCCGGGCGTCAAGCTGTTGATCGCGTCGAAAGTCAGCGGGTCCAGTTCCCGGATCTCCGTGCTAAGGCCTGTGTAGTCGGTAGCCCCGATCAGGGCGAACAGCCGTCCGGAAGCCGCGGTCCGGAGGTGGCCGAGCGCCGCGTCGGTGCTATCCAGTGCGGTCGGTGTGGACTGACTGGCTACGGCAAGGTCGCTGTGCAGCACGGCGTTGCGGATGACCTGCATCTGATACGTCCCGTACCCGTTGGCATGAACACGTAACAGGTAGGTGCCGGTCGCGGGCACCAACCAGCCATCAAGGTTGGCATCCAAGCCGTTGCCGGCCAGGGGCTGGGCAAGGACCGTGCCGGTGGCCGCGTCGATGATTTCAAGCTCGAAGTCGCTTCGATCACTATCCAGCAGGACGGAAATGCTCTGGCCGGCTTCGAGGTTCAGGGCGTAGGTGTCGTCGGGATCGAACGTCAGGCCCGGGTACGACAACTCCAAAGTAAGTTCATGGTAGCCCAGGTCCGAAGACCAGGGGGTGGTATCGGCTTGGAAGAGAATCTCGCCATCGCTTGCCCACGCGGCCAGGTCGGCTTGCGACAAGACGATCGGTGTCAGGTCCCCGGGCCCGGAGATGCCGAGCGACGAGGTTTCAGAATAGAAGTAGGCACCGCTGCCGGGGTAGCTGCCCAGTTCGGTGGACGCATAAACGTTAAGCGTCCCATCGCCGGAAGGCGCGGGCATGTTGGAGAAAACAAAATCGCTAATGTAGCGGTAGCGGATGTTGCCGAACGTGGTGCTGGTCGGTGCGACCTTGCCGGTCCCGATGACCGTGGCGATGGCGCTCTGATTGCCATCGGGCAGGTCGACGAAGGCCGCGTTCAGGTCGATGGCCTGGTCTGCCCCTACGGTCAGGGTGGGGAGGGCTTTTTCAAGCACCGCGTCGAGATAGACGTCGAGACTGAACTCGGTGTCCTGGCTGAACTGGTGGTTGGCAACCGTCAGGTCCACAAAGCCGTTCGGCCCGGTGTGGGTATAAGTGATTTCCAGCGCTTCGTTGGGATCATCCGCGAAGACGGTCTGGTCCGGGGCGCTTAGCGCCAGCAGAGAGTTGGGGGTTGGGGTTTGACTTGGACTTAATCTCAAGGGGGCGACGACTCTCAGCCGGGCGCTGAGTGTCTGGCCTGAGTGCATAAAGACCTTGAAGGTGTCGACATCGGTGTCCGTAGAGATCTTGCCGATCTGGTACAGGCTGGCCGAGGCGGTGCTTCCGTACCGGGGGAACGGCTGGAACGTCAACGGGGCGGAGGCGGCGGTGCGATCCATCTGGAAGTTGACGGAGAAGTTGCCGCCGGGCGTCCCGTCGCCGGACGTGTTCGGCGGGATGGGGCCGGCGGGCGCTTCGCCATCGAGCTGATTGCCAGCCAGGTCAGCCAGATAGCTGTTGCTTAAGATCTCCAGCCGGTAAGACCCTTCCTCGAGTGCACCGAAACCGAAGGTCAATTCATTGGTGGCCGGGTTATATGAGACCGAGTCAGCCAAAACAATCTTGTTGTCGATCAGGTACCGCACCCGCGCCTGGCTGGCGGGCACCACGTCGGCCCGGATCGGCTCGTCGAAACGGACAACCACGGACAGGTCGCCGGTCTCGACGGTGCTCGCTTCGTAAACCGAAGAGGCGATGATGCGTGGAGGCGTTGTGTCGATCGTGATCGCCGCATTGAACTCATCGACCGGCCGCCCCGTGATCCCGGTGACCGCCCCACCGGCGATCTGGAAATCGTGTATGCCATCACTCAGCGCCGGCAGGTCGAAGACAAGTTTATTGGGGCTGGGCACATTGACGGCCAACGCCGGGATGCCGTTGATTGTGAGGTCTTCGGGTTGAATCGTGTCAAGCAGAACCGGGTGAGTGAACCAGAGCTCGTACTGCGCAGGCACGGTGCTCAGGCTTTCGCCGTCTTCCGCGGAGGCTTCGGTGACGAACATATCTGTTAACAGCTCACCCGAGCTATCGACATGAACCATGTAGGCCCCGGTGGTGTCACCCTCATCGTAGACCAGCAGTGAATACCATCCGTCCACCGCGGCGGTGTGGACGATGCGGGCGTTGATCCCGTCGGCCCCGCTGTCCTGGTCATACAAGGTAAACCCGTCGGGGAGCGCAAGTTCAAGCTGGGGGTTCAGCGTGTTGGCCGGCGCGGTCGGGCCGAATCCCGGCAGCTCAGTCCAGAGATCCAGCTGATCGCCTGCCCGTGCGTAGAAGCGGTAGGTATCGATGTCGGTGATGGAGGGACCAATCGCGCCGACGGCGGTAGATTGAATCAGCACCGGGTCGGCGTGGCCGGGTACAGGCTCGGGGTTGAAGTCGGCGTCCTTGGTCAGGACCAGCTTGAAACCGGGCACACGGTTGACCACCCTCAGATAGTAGTCCCCGGCGGCGGGCGCGATGAACCCGGCGATCTTTTCGTCGGCGTCGGCCCAATCGGGATCGCCGAAGGTCAGCAGCTGCCCCGAGGCATCCAGCAGTTCAAGCGAGGACGCATCGGGGTCGTCGTTATACATCGTCGCCGTGAGTGATTCCCCGGCATCGAGAGCAACCCGGTAGTAGGCGTCTTTCTGCCCCGAGCTGATATGGATCGCGTCGTAGCTGTAGCCGACGACGGATCGGTTGCCATAGAACTGAAACTTGACCATAAGCTCGGAGCCAAGGGATATACCCGCGTCATCGGCGGCTGAAGCGAGGTTGACCGAGAACCACTCCCAGACCCCCTCTTCGGTCTGCGGTGCATCCAGTATGGTCCACCAGTTCACGCCGTCGTTGCTGATCGAAACACCGTCCCCCAGGACACTGCCGGTAAAGCTTTGCGGCAATGGATGCGGATAATTTTCCGACTCCGCGAACGCGAAGTTGAGTATGGGATCGACGACCTCGGCAAGGTTGACCGTCCAAACGGTCTCACTGAGTTCGGCGATGGAGCTGTTGTACCACAGGACCAGGACGCGTTCGCCGTCCACAGCATCGGGCGTGTCCGCTATCCTGAAGTGCCAATAATCGCTCTGGGGCGACCACTGTTCGTTCAATTCGCCCAGCTCGAACGACTCACCGAGGTTTCCGCCGACGTCAATCGGGTTGGTGTAGTCGATGACGACGGCCTGCTGGACGGAACCGCCGAGGCTATGGAAGGCAGGGTCCAGGTTTGTAGCCTGCGCGAAGGTTGGGTTGTTGATCCGGTTGGCCGGGTCGAGCTCGATGTAGGCATTGAGAAGCATTTTGCCCGTGTATTCGCTGCGACCGGTCCCGGTGTTGCTCACGACCAGGGTGTAAGTCCCGCTGGTCAGGGCATTGAATAGGTTGATTTCACTGTTGGGTACGGCCGCCGCCGCCACCGCGGTGCCCGATGGGTCCAGCAGTTCAACGGAAACCTCTGCGGGGGAGTAGCCGGGGGTCTGCACCAGTAGCGACAGCCTGTCGCCCGCGGCCAGATCGAACGTCAAGTGGTCCACGTCCCCGTCTATTTCCAGAACCCCGCTGAAATCACTCTCGAAAACCAACGAACCCAGCGGCTCGATCGGTGCCCATTGAAGATTCAGTGGCTTGGGTGTGTTGTCTTCGACGCCGAAGTTAACGGTGAAGTCACCGCCCCAGGAACCATCGCCACTGGGCACCGTGGTCAACGGGTGTGCTTCACCGTCCAATCGGTTGCCGGCGAGGTCTTCTATGTAGGGGTAACTGTTGTTGTCCAGGAGCTTGAAGGTGTAGTAGTCTTCGGCCAGGCCTGAGAAACTTACGGATAGGCCGTCGTTGGTTTCGTTGATCGAGAACGAATCGGGGGTGACCAGGCCGGCCAATACTCCTGTCAGGGAGATGTCGTTTTCGTGCAGGTTCCTGACGGGCTCGCTGAACTCCAGATCAATCGTAACGTCGCCGGAGGTCAGAAGCTCGCCGTTGAGCACGCTGGAGCCGGTCACGATCGGCGAGATGGTGTCGAGGGTGAAAAACGCTTCCCGGTAGGGCAAGGGGTCGCCGTGATAGCTGTAGACCGAGCCGGCGGCGAACGCCAGGGTGTTCAGGCCCTCGACGGAAGCGTCGGTATCCAGCGTGAACTCGTAGTACTCGTTGCTTCTCGCGATGACCGATTCGGCGGGGACGCCGTTGATGGTCAGGTCCGATGCCTGAACCGTGTACTTCAGTACGGGCTCATTGAAGAGGATGTTGACGCGATAGGGTTCGTTTCGGGTGAGTTGCGCAAAATGGAAGTAGTCCTCGTGGATATCAAACACCGGCTCGACGACGCCTGTACCCCCAAGCGTTTCAAGCAGGAAAGCGCCGGTGGTTGCCCCGGCGTCTACGACACGGATCAGGTAGGTCCCCGTTTGAGTTGCCGTGTGCGTGATCAGGGCGTTGCGTCCGTCGGCACCCGAGTTGTCATCGAACGCGACCGAAGCACCGGTGGGATCGAATAATTCGATCACCGGGTCGAGCGTATTCAGACCCGCGGCCCCATCGTATGGGGTGATGGTGCTGATAGACAGCTCATCACCAGCGATCACGGGGAAGGAGAAGTACCGCTGTTCGCCCGTGTTTTCGATCCCGCCGACCGCCCGCCCGGTGCGCCCCAGCGGGTGCGCATCCTGCTCTGTCAGATTATCCACCGGCTGAGATGTGCCGCCCCGGGTGATCGTCAGGTGGTAAGGTCCGGCGGGGTCCAGCCAGACACTGAAGGTCCTTGTATCAGACGATCCCAGGTCTTGAAAGATGCTGATGCCAGGCTCTCTCGCAATTTCGTTGAGCCCACTGCCTGGGTAAATGTCAAAACCCACCTCCTGGGTATCGCTGTCCAGGTCCTTCAGGCGGACGGTCGCGTGTTGCCCCTGATCGAGGGTGAACTGGAAGTGGTCCGGTCCATGAGAAGGCAGGGCGCGGTACCGGGTGGAATCGACATAGATCTGGTCAAACCCCAGGCCGCTGCCTACGGTCGTAGTTTCGTTGTACTGCTGGAACTTGATCTTGAAGTCGCTGCCAAGTTCGATGCCCGCGTCTTGTGCCGCCGCGAATAGATCGAGTGAATAAGAATACCAATCGTTGTAATAGCTGCTGCTGTCCGAGTAGACCCTGTGCCACGTGACACCATCGGCACTCATGGACACCCCATCCGCTAACTGGTACCCGGTATAGGTATCAGGCAACGGGTTCCACGCCTCGGTCCCGTATCGGATTTTGTAGTAGAGCGAGGCATCGATGACATCGGCGAGGTTAAGCGTCAGAATGGCTTCGTTGGCGCCGTAACCGTGGGAGCTATCCATCACCAGGGCGTACTGGCCGTTGGGCGTTGAATAATCATCTGTGATCCGGATGCGTCCTAAGAACGCGGGGTCGATTTCCCACTCCGCCCCCAGGCTGCCGGCCTCAAATGATTCAAGGTATTCCGAAGACCCACCGCCCGGGTCGTAGTAACCGTTTGTGCCCAGCAGGGTGACTTGCTCGACGTCACCACTTAGGCTGGTGAAGTACGGGTCCAGGTCCATGTTCTGAACGGTGCCGCCGGTGCTGGTCCTCCCGACCGATTCGTCCTCGATCGCGCGGTTGACGTCGGCCTTGATCGAGTATGAGCCGGTGAACGCCCCCCCCATCACGCCTAACGTGTATCGGCCATCCATCGGCGCCCTGACCGCCTGCATGAGTAATGGCTGACTCGAAGCGGCCGTCTCGCTAAAGATCACCGCCCCGCTGGGGTCTCGCAATTCGAAGCCGATCGTCACCCCCGCGTCCGGGACCCCCTCGAAGCGGACCAGCTGATCGGCCTGCAGGTCCAGGCTGTAATAGTCGGTCTGGTTGGGGGAAGTAAATACGCCATCTGCCGAGCCGGTGAATACCGAGTTAAGCGTTTCGCCGAACGGGCTGAGGAGGATCGGCGTGCCGGGGATCTCGTAGGTCAATCCAACCGTCACAAACTCATCGACATTACCGAAGTCGTCGACGTTGCTGTTCGGCGTCAACTCGATATTTAAGTTGCCGTCGGCGGCGAGGGCCGCCAGGTCGGTGTCGCTGAGGTCGATCGTGGCGGTGAAGGGACGCAGGCCGTCGTCGGGCCCGATGAATAAGTCTCCAGACACAACACCTTCGATGTCGTAGGCGACACTCTCGGACACGCTGTCGAGGTCCGACAACGCTGTAATATCGATCTGGCCTGCGACCGCGACCGGGTCAATTGGAAAATCGAACGCGATAACATTGGGCGAGAAGAAGTTGTCGTACTGGGTCTGATCTTGAAAGACGACCTCGTCGCCAACCGCCGCGGCGATCACCTCCGGCACGGATGCGGAAGTGGGCTCGACCGGTGCCTGGCTGGGCGCGGTGCCGCTAAGCAATAGCCTTGGCTCAAGTGGTTCTAGGCCCGGAATTGCTCGTGATGCGTCTTTGATGCTGTTACGACGTGATACCGATCCGCCATCTGCCGAATCCGATCCTCGCTCCTCCGAAAACTGTCCCGACATTATCAGGCCCCGATGCAACAGAAAGACGAATAAAACAGGATTTGGATTATAGCTTCGGGCCGAACTAAACACCAGTATTATTATGAATTTATGCGATCAAACACAATTACACCCACTTTATGCCTCTCTGCCTGATGCGTCATGAAGAGCTAGTTTGTCGCAACCCACATATAAAAAGCCGACCCTTCCCGGCACCCGGTTTATCCGTTTCGATATAATTTGATACCTATACAATTGATCTCAGGCATACCATGAACTTGCTGTCTTTCATCAACACACTTTTTGACGATGGCATCGCCCGTGTGCCAGTTATCCGCGATCCGGCGGAACCAGACGACGACACATCGACTTCGACCGCAGTTCCGGAAGATGATCTTGACGAGGTCGCGGCCGCCCTGGCATCGTATGAACGAATGATTCGTGCGGATTGGCCGTTGTCCCCCCCGCCGCTTGATCAGGGCGTGGCGATACGGTCAGTCACTTTTCTGTACCAGGCCGCGAGGCTGGTGCTGAGTCGGCAGGTATCCGAAGACGAGTCTAACCGACTCCTGTCGGCATCTCCGATCACGGAAGAATCCGCGTCGGCTCATTACTCGGTGGACCTGACAGGTCGTTTCCTGCCGGACCTCCTGCGTCTGGCGGGCGGGGTGTTGTCGGACGATCCGGTCGTGTCTCATCTGAAACAATTTGGTAAGCGGTGGCCTTTGTCGTCGGTGGGCATAGCCGAGCTAGAGATCGACTCGGCTCGGCTGGACGCGGTCCTGGCTGATCCGGCGCTCAAAGAGGCGTATGTGGATCGGGTCTTACGTCTAGGCGACTGTAACCGGCTCGTTGACCCACGCGTTGCGGAGGCCGCTCGGACAGCGATCGGGCCCCACACCGGGCTGGTCGGCGCATCGATCTCGGCGGCGCTTTGGCCCGCAGAAGAACCGTCTGCTACGGTGGAGTAGATACCGGGGGACACCTCGGGTTGGCAACATTTGTTTGGATGAGTATGCACCTATGGACACAACCCACACCGTCGACCACAACCTGCCGGGCCCACGACTGACGCGGGAGGTTCTGGAGCCGATGAAACGCCGCTTCGTCGGTAAAGATGAGATCGTTGATCTTCTAGGCGTCTGTCTGGCGGGGGGAGAGAACCTCTTTATCCTCGGGCCTCCCGGCACAGCCAAGAGCGCTTTGGTTCAGGACCTGGGCCGGCGGTTTGAAGGCCGGGTATTCGACTACCTGCTGACTCGATTCACGGAGCCCAACGAGTTGTTTGGCCCGTTTGATATCCGTCGCTTAAGGGAGGGCGACCTGGTCACGAATACCCAAGGCATGTTGCCGGAGGCCGACTTCGTATTCCTCGATGAACTGCTCAATGCGAACAGCGCGATCCTGAATAGCTTGTTGATGGCGTTGAACGAGCGCGTCTTCCGCCGTGGGCAGGAGACCAAGCGATTGCCTGCGTTGATTTTTGTCGGCGCCAGCAACCGCTTGCCCGAAGACGAGGCGCTGGGAGCCTTGTTTGACCGGTTCCTGCTGCGTGTGATGTCGGATAACGTCGACGACGATCAGCTTCACGATGTCCTGGACGCGGGCTGGTTAATCGAACAGCAAACGACAGAACCAGACACCACCGTCACGGTGCAGGATATCCAGGCTCTGCAGTCTGCGGTACCTCATGTTGATCTGTCCAAGATCCGTGATCCTTACCTAACGCTGATCCGGCGATTGCGAAATGCCGGGGTGGCGGTGTCTGACCGGCGGGCGGTCAAGCTTCAGCGTGTCATCGCGGCCAGCGCCCTGTTGTGCGGTCGCAACGAGGGCAGGACCAGTGACCTCTGGGTGATGCGCTATATCTGGGAGGTCCTGGAGCAGCGGGAACTTGTGCGCGAAATGGTGGACCAGGTGATCGGGCAGGACACGTCGGAAACCGATGGCCATCACGCCCGCTCGACCC
Source organism: uncultured bacterium (assembly GCA_965368605.1). GTDB lineage: Bacteria > Planctomycetota > Phycisphaerae > Phycisphaerales > Phycisphaeraceae > JAJRRS01. Next base: position 9,941 of record CBDUNP010000045.1, read on the forward strand.
CCAGCACACGGCCGGACCCCGAAGCGATGGCCCGCGACCTGGAAGCGATCGACACCGAATTGCAGCGGGAAGACCTGGACCTGCCCCGTCGGGCCCACCTGCAAGACCGGGTCGGTGTCTTGGCAGATCGTGTGCAGTGGGTGGAGTTCGCACCACAACGCGAGGCTTTAGAGACTACGATCAAGGGCCTGTGGGCGAAGCTGGGGGTCGAGTCGTGAACCCGGCGTGGGCACTAAATCTGCCGATTCGAGCTGGGGGGGAGCTGGGTCGGCTCCGTTGTGATCCGGGCCTGGAGATACTCGAAACACGCGACGAACTCTGGCTGCGTGGCGATCAGGCGGACGCGGTACTTTCACCGGCGATCGCGTGCTTGCCTGCGTTTGGGCGCTACTGGGTACGCGAAGACCTTAAGCTCGTGCCATTACACAAACGACTCCCCGTCGGCGAGCTTGCCGTGTCGCCGTGGGTGAAGTTATCTGAATGGCTTGAGGTCGAGATGCCGGTGGCTGCGTTGTGTGGGCAGGCCGGAGAGGCGGTGAAACTTACGCTGCAACGCACCGGCAAAGAAACCCAGCCGAACCTGTTGATAACAGGCAGGTCAAGTATGCGTGCGTGGGCGGAGTATGCCTCGGGTCGGAAGCTGGCGGTGCTATCGGTTGCGATTGACCGGGTTGCTGAACGCGTGGCGGTCAGGGGAGTTCCGCTGCCGCCGCTGCCGGGGGCACGCTACGTCGTTGAAGGCCGGGTCGGGCTGCCCGCGGGGCACGGGTTCGCGTTGCCGATTTCAAACCGCGAGGTCGCAGACATGCTTGATGTCGATCGGTCGTCTGTTGCCCTATTTCATACTGACGGGTCGTGGTCGCTGCTGCCGGACGATGTCTTTGTCGCGGCGACGCGCGGGACGCTTCGGCTGCTGGGGAGTCCGGATCCCGATGTGACGACCGGGGGGAGCGGGTAATGGACACGGGCGGATTAATCACCAAGAAGTATCTGTCGCCCTCGGCCCCGACGTTCTGGGAGTGGGGAGAGAACGGGGAGGCGGTGACGCTGGTGGGCGGAGGCGTGCTGGCGTTTCGTATCGAGTTGGCCGAAGCGTTGGACCCCATGAAAGCCAACGGCCTGCCGCCGATCGGGGCGGTACTCATAGCCCTCCACGCAACCAAGCGGCCTTGGAAAACCATCGACACCACGAATGGGGCATGGGCAGAAACGATTCAGGCCTACGAGCGCCAAGGCCAACGATTGCCGGATGGGCTTATCGAATCGGTCGGCGGAAAGCTAAATACATTTCACAACGTGATGACGGGGCTTGATGACCGGGAACTGATACAAACGGGATTGAGCCTCTTGTTTGATGGCTGCGTGTTAGAAGTACCCGGGAGCGCCGCGGGAGACGTGATCGAGTCATTGCGGGCCGGCCCCCCACCGGACATGCTGATGGCGGAACAATCTCGTGATGGGTTTGACCGTCTGAGCCTGGACCTGACAACACTCGACGCCGGGCTCGATCGGGTGACGGCGGATGCGATTCATCGGCGTCATGAGACCGGCATCGAGAACGAGGTCCTGCCTGCCGAGCTTCCGGACCTGCCCGAATCCCGGTCCGACGCCGCGTTGAATCTGATCAGCGAATTGGAGCAGGACCCCGAGCACGCTTCGCTTGGCCGGCTGACAAGGCAACTGCTGTCGGCGATACGGCTGCCGCGCGGGCTCGGTGTCCCCCAGGACATGCCGATCGGTGGGTTAAACGACATCACCAACCGCGGGCAGCTGGACCGGCTGCTGATCAGTGAACTCGCGCAGGACGACCTGACGCTGGCGATACGGATCGCCAACAACGAGGCGTTATACCTGAGGCGAGAAGAGTCGCAGGCCCGCCCGCCGATCCACCGTCACGTGCTGATCGATCTGGGCCTGAAGCAATGGGGCGTGCCACGATTACTCTCCGTCGCGACGGCGTTGGCCTTGCATGCCGAGAGTGATGAGCAGATCGAGTTGAGCTGCTGGTGCGCGACGCACGGGGGCACGCAGCCGGCCTCACCGATCAGCCGGGAAGGGATCGACGCCCTGCTGTCGAGGCTGGAGGTCAACCTGTCACCCACCCGGGCCATCGATCAGTTGGCCGAGGACATTGAACCGGATCGCTCGACCGAGCTGGTCGTCATCATGAGTCAGTCATCGCTTGAGGATGCACACGTCGCGCAATCACTAAGACGATTCAACAAGCACGCGGTCTATCTGATTGGGGTCGACCGAGGCGGACGGGTTGAGGTCGTCGTCCGAACAGACAAGGGATTGCGGCCACATTCACACACGACGGTCGAAGTTGAACATCTCCTGGCGTACCGGCTGGATTCCAGCCCCCCGCTAACGGATATGTCCAGGTCCCCGGACCTGCCCGCCGCGATCCGTCAGACCCGCTTGCGTCTGCGGGTGCCGCATCAGTTCAAGTATGGCTCGGCCTGGCACTGTGATGAAGGCCAGGGGCAGGTGTATGCGATTACCAAGGACTACCGCCTGACGCGATGGGATGATTGGCGGTACGGCCCGGTCGAGCTATGCGACACGTTGCCCGCCAACGAGGTGCTGTGGTGTTCGACGTATGGCGCATCCGAGATTGATGCCTTGATCGGGCGGGTCGGCAAACACGCCAGCGTCTACGCGCTCTCTATCAACCACGCCACGGGGTCGGTTTCGTATCACCCGATCGAACTCCCGGAGGACGAGCGCGTCTTTGGGGTGACATACCACCGGGGGACGGTGATTGTCGTGACGCGAAGCAAGGCCTACGCGATCGAACCCGGGAGCGGGCGGGTATTGTCTGAACGCACCATCCGCGACAACCGCCACGTGCTGGAGATGCGAGGCCGGTTCGTGCGCATGTCCGATCAGCAATGGCTGGGGCTGACCAGCAACGGCACGAAGGTTCAGACGGTCCCAAACGATGTCAGGGACAGAGTCCCCTCGGGTTCAAGGGTGATCGCGGTGTTCCAGGCCAAAGGGGTCGAGTCTTTTGTGAATGTCACCGATAACGGAATCATGTTTCTGTCTGACAAGACAAGAGACGTCCGATGCCAGGTGTCCAAAGGACATATACGTGTCGTAACCGCCCGGTGGTCGCACACTGGCAGACAAATCATGCTACAGGTCATGCGTGATGGCCTGCGGAAAGAATACGTTCTGGTGAAGGTAGAACCAGATAAAATCACGGTCGAGAATACATACGCCTATTCTCCGGGGGATAGCTGGCTGGAGCAGGACATAAGTAAGCGTTGCTTGCGTCGATCGCCGCGCGTGAAGTTTACCGGCGTGGGGATAGCCGAAGACGATCAGGGGCAAGCTCAGCTGATACTGATCACTCGTTACGACCACTTGACGATTGAGCTATTCGGTAGAAGCCTGGTCGCGGCGACCCGGGGCAAAAAGCCGCTTCGTCATCAGGCCAATTTCAAGCCCATCCCTTCTCCCCCCGGGACTCAGTACAAGCTGGCCGAGGCTGATTTCGGTGAAGGCGGACGGGTCGTGCATGACTCGCGCGGGATGCTGCACCTGCAGCCACGCGATAA
>CBDUNP010000046.1:0-13434 GCA_965368605.1 uncultured bacterium
GACCACCTCGTCGCGTCCGATCCCTACCTGCGCTACGCCCGCGCCGCTGTCCAAAGCGACACCGCCGACGCCGAAGCCACCCTCGCCGAACTCAAAGCCATCATCGACGAGGCCGACGACCCCGCCGTCCGCAGTTCAGCGATCCTGCTGCACGCACAGATCAACCCCAACCCACGTCAGGCCCTGAACCTGATCGAAGAGCACTGGGACGAACTGATGCATCACCCCGCGCTCGCCGACACCGCGCGGGCCCGTCGTGTCGTGCTGTGGATCGAGCTGGGCATGGTGGATCGCGCAGTGGATCAATTACTTAACGCACCCGACGCCCAACCCGCCGAGCTGTTGCCCGTCGCCCAGGCCCTGGCCGACCGTTACGCCGACGGCATCGCGGGCAGCACCCAGGAGCGCGTCCTGCAACTCACCTCCGCCTCGCTTGCCGCCGCCCCCGACGATCAGGCGAGCGCACTCCATGCCGCAAAGCTCCTGCGCAGCGTCGGCGCGAATGCCGACGCCATCACGGTCCTGCGATCCTTAAACATGGATGAGGCCAAACCGATCCTCGCCCAGGCCCTGCGTGAAGCCAACCGCCCGCAGGAAGCACTCGACGCGCTGACAGACATCGACACCCCGGACGCCGCACTGCAACGCGGTCTTTCCCTGCTGGACCTGAACCAGCCCGAACGTGCTCTCGCCGAGGTCCGTGCCGCACGCAAAGCCGCACCCCCCGGCAGCGACGCCTGGTGGGACGCGACCCTCGCCCTCGTCACGGTGCAGATCAATATGAACGACCGAGACGCCGCCGAAGAGCTCCTGCGTATCGCCGAGGCGTTGTATCCGGTCAACACCCGCCCACAGATCCGTACCAAGTTGCAAGCCATCAAGAAGGAACTGCAATCATGATCCGACGCATCATCCCCGCCGCACTTTTATTCGCGGCCTCGACGTCCGTCGTGCTGGCCCAGGGCACCGACGAGCCCGCGACCACCCGATCCCTGCTCGACCTCGTTCAGGCCGGCGGCTGGGTCGGCTACGTCATCATGCTCTTAAGCCTCTGCGGCCTGGCGCTGGTCGTCGACGCCTTCATGCGCTTAAACGAGCAACGCCTGGTCCCATCGAACCTCGCCGAGCAGGTCCACGAACTCACCGCCAAAGGCAAGTTCGAGGAAGTCCTCTCCCTTTGCAAAACCCACGAGAGCATGCTCGGCCGAGTCATTGCTGGCGGGCTGTCCGACGGCAAGCTCGGCCTCGACGCCGTGCGCGAAGGCATGGAACAGGCCGGCATCATGGAAGTCACCCGCCTGCGCGAACGCAACGGCTACATCGGACTCATCGCCTCCGTCGCGCCGATGCTCGGCCTTCTGGGCACCGTCACCGGCATGATCGCCTCCTTCCGACTGCTCGGCGAAGCCCAGGGTGCCGCACGTCCTGACGAACTGGCGCTGGGCATCAGCCAGGCCCTGGTCACCACCTGCATGGGCCTGATCATCGCCGTCCCCGCCATCTTTTTCTACTTCTTCTTCCGCATCCGCATCACCCGCATCGGGCACCGAACCGCCGCCGTCGGCGAGAAGATGCTCCGCCTCATGGCCGTGGTCATCGAAACACGACAACAAAAGATCCAACCCCAAGGCCCCCAGCGTTGAACGTCAAGCTGAACCTCAACCCGAGCGACGCCGACGACGCCAGCCCCCGCATCGGGATGGCGCCGCTGGTCGATATCGTCCTGCTGCTGATCTGCTTCTATCTATTAGTGATGCAGTCGATGCAGAGCCGGGCCGACGACCAGATCGAGCTGCCGAGGATGGCGAACAACCAGACGTCCGAGGTCGCGCCAGCCGAGCTGGTCATCAACATCGACACGTCCGGCCAGATCAACCTCAACGGTGAACAGATCGATCTCGCCAGCCTCGGTGACTACCTGCTCGCCGAGCGCACCCGCGCCGAGAAGGTCGGTGCTCAAATCAATGTCGTCATCCGCGCCGACGGCCGACAGAGCTACCGCCCGATGCGCGCCGCCTTGCTCGCCTGCCGAGACGCCGGCCTCCCCGGCGCGATCATCCGCGCCACGGAGGGCCAGCCATGATGAAGTTCAACCAGGAACCCAACGACGAAAACAAAGAACTCTTCGACGTCTCCGCGATGGTCGACGTCGTCTTCATCCTCCTGGCCTTCTTCGTGATGAGCGTGCAGTTCACCGGCGGCGAACGCGACCTGGCCCTGGGCTATCAGGCGCAGACCGAATCCACCGGCGCTTCCGCCGAAGACCTGCCCGCCGCCGTGCGCGTCCGCTTCACCGCGACACCCTCCGGCGCGGTCGCTATACGCGTCGGCGACTCCGCGCTCCCCGACGACGGGTTCGACAGCCTCACCGCCTTGCTGACGCAGATCGACCTGCCGAGCATCCCCGTGGTGATCGAGGCCGACGACGCCCTGACCGTGCAACAGGTCGCCACCGGCTGGGACGCCGTCCGGGCAAGCCCGATGAAACGCCTCTCGCTTGACCCCGGCAGCAAGGAGGGCACGCCTTGAGTGACACCGCGCCCGATAGCCTTGCAAGACGCAGCCTGGCCTGGATCATCTCCGCGGTGATTCACGCCGTCATCGTCGTGATCTTGGCGAGCCTCGTGCTGGCCGTGGTGCAGCAGCCCCCGATCGAAGCCGTGATTCATTTCGAACCCGTCGGCCGACCCGACGACCCCTCCGCCAGCTCCTCCGGCGGATCAGCGCCGCGCATCGAATCCACCAGCCACACCACCGCAAGCCCATCCGTCGCGCCGCTGCCCGCGCCGTCCGTCGATGCCGCGCTGGGCTCGACCCCCGCGCCGGATCAATCCATCGTCCCCACCGACGCGACCGCCACCGACCCCGCGCTGGCGCTGCTCTCCGAACTTACCGACGAACTGAGCGCCCAACACGCCGGCCGCGGTGACAACCCCCTGATCGACGGCGTCAGCGAAGGCTTCCAGGAATTGCTCGGCGGCATCCGTGGCAAGGGGCTGGACGTCGTTTTCGTCATCGACGCGACCAACAGCATGCAGGGCGTCATCGCCCAGGCCAAGCAACGCGCCAACGACATCATCGGCGTCATCACCGGGGTACTCACCAAAGACGGCCAGCCCCCGCGCAACATCCGCTTCGGTGTCGTCGCCTATAAAGACTACGGCGACGAGTACGGCATCGCCGCCGCCAAAGCCATCGCACTGACCAACGACTTCGACGCCGTCCGCGAGTTCATCGATCAGATCATCGTCGGCGGGGGTGGCGATATCCCCGAACCGATTAATGACGCACTCAAGGCCGCCACAAGTAAACCGATGGGCTGGACCCGTGACAAACGCAGCATCATCGTCCTGATCGGCGATTCCCCCGTCCACCCAAACGGCCGAAGGGACGCCGTCAATCAGGCCCGCGGGTTTGTCAGGCAATACCGGGGCGTGGTCAACGTCATCGACGTCGGCTCCGGGCACGAGGCCGTGCTTCAGGACTTCGCCGACATCGCCGCCGCAGGCAACGGTACCGCGTCACTGCTGGCTAGCGAAGACGCCTTCTGGGAAGACCTGATCGTTTCGGTCTTCGGCAAACGATTCGAACAAGATGTCCGATTGATCGTGGAGCGTTATGCAAAACATCGTTAAACACATCGCCGTCGTATCCTGGCTGTTTGCACTACTCGTTCTTTCGCCCGGCTGCGAAGACGCCTCTCCGCCGCAGCCACAGGTTGTCATCTACACCGCGCTCGACCGCGTCTACTCCGAACCAATCCTAAAGCAGTTCGAGCAGCAGACCGGGATCAAGGCCGTCGTGAAGTATGACGCCGAGGCCTCGAAGACCACCGGCCTGGTCAACGAGATCATCGCGCGACGCGACGATCCGAACTGCGACGTCTTCTGGAACAACGAGGTCATCCAGACCCAACACCTGGCCAACCTCGGCATCCTCGAACCCTATCAGAGCCCGGCCGCCGCACGCTTCGCAGACGAGTTCAAGGACCCCAACCACCACTGGACCGGTTTCGCCGCCCGCGCCCGCGTCTTCATCTACAACACCGACCTGATCAGTGGGGACGACGTGCCCGATTCCCTGCAAGACATGGCCGACCCGAAGTGGCGCGACGTCACGGCGATCGCCTTGCCGTTCTTCGGCACGACGTTCACGCACATGATGGTGCTGCAGCAGGCGTGGAGCGACGCCGAGTTGGCCGACTGGCTCTCCGCCATCAAGGCCAACGGCTGCGCGATCGCGCCCGGCAACGGCCCGGTGCGCGACCTGGTCGCCTCGGGTGAGCGGTCCTTCGGCCTGACCGACACCGACGACGCGCACGCCGCCATCCTCGACGGCAAGCCCGTCGCGATCACCATCCCTGACGCGGACGCCGGCGCCGTCCTGATCCCCAACACCGTCGCCCTGATCAAGAACAGCCCCAACCCCGACCAGGCCAAGCAACTCATCGACTTCCTGCTATCCGCCGATGTCGAGCGCGCGTTAGCCGAGGCCCGCAGCGCCCAGATCCCCCTGGGCAACGACCTCGCCGATCACCCCACGCCCTGGGACGGCGTTATCGACCGCCAGGCGATGCGCTTCGATGTCGCGGCCGCAGCGAACAACCGGGAACACACCGTCGAACTTCTCAAGCAGGTGGGCTTTGACCACTGACCGGCTACGCACGACCCTCGGCGTGCTGCTGACATGCCTGCTCCTGCTGCCGTTAGGCGCAGCGGTCGCGTCGGCGTCGGGCTATCAGGACTGGTGGCTGTCTGGCCGGGGCTGGTCGATCCTTTTTAACTCCTGCGTGTTTTCACTTTTCGCCGGCGCGGTCGCGACAGTGGGGGGGTACGTCATCGGTCGGTCGGGCGTCGGCCTCGCCGCGCTGGCCTGCGTCCCGTTGGCGATCCCGTCGTCACTCTGGGGCAGCGCCTGGATCGTCGCGCTGGGGCGCAACGGACCGTTGGGCGACTGGTTCACCGTCTTCGATTGGCCGATCGCTTCGGCCGTGGTCGGCCTACGTTACGTCGGCATCGCTGCGATCATCTTCGCCACACAACGCACCGGCCCCGGCCCGGCGGCACACATCTTCACCATACGCCGCGCCTGGTGGTGGCTTGGCGTCAGACCCGCGCTCGCGCCGGCGGTGGCGGCCTGGGCCGCGACGTTCCTGCTGGTCAGCGTCGACCACATCACCCCCGCCATGTTCCTGATCCACACCTACGGCACGCAGGTCCTGATCCAATACAACGCGCTGCAAGACCTCCCCGGCGCCGCGGCCCTCGCCACACCCATGCTGCTCCCGGCCCTGGTCGCCATCGCGATCATCACCTGCTCGGCCCGCCCCTGGGAGCACACCGAAATCAACCCGCCACAACGCGCATCGCACTGGCCCGCTGTCTTGCTGGCTCTCGTGTTCCTGGGCATCCCCCTGGCCGCGACCCTTTGGCAGATCGGTTCTCCCGCATCGCTGTTCGACGCGTATTCACAGATGCGCCCCGAGGTCATGCGCACCACATGGCTGTCGATCCTCTCGGCACCGCTTTGCGTGATATTCGGCTGGCTACTGGCGGAGTCCTGGCTAAGTGCCCGGCACCAAGGGCGCTGGCCCGTCGAACCCTTAATCCTGGTCAACCTCGTCGCGCCGCCCGCGCTGCTGGCGATGGGCATGATGAGTCTGTTTGACCGCTTCCCCTTACGGCTTATCCGCGATAGCGATATCCCGCTGATCGTCGCATACATGGTCCGCTTCGTGCCGGTCGTCATGCTTGTGATGTTCCTCGTCGGCCTGCGCCGACCCACTCTCCCAGACACCGCCGCACACCTCTTCAACGTGTCGACCCTGTCACGCCTGCGCCACATCCACTGGCCAAACCGCCGACTCGAAATCTTCGCCGTCCTGATCCTCACCGGCCTGCTCATCGCGACCGAACTGGAGGCCTCGCTGCTGCTGGTCCCCGCCGGCACCGCGACCGTCGGCGTCCGCCTGTATACACTCATCCACACCGCCCCTGATGCCCAGGTCAGCGCCGCCGCAGTCGGCGTCCTGATCCTGCTGATCCCGTGGATGCTTCTGCTTGGTTTCCTGGCCCGACGGAGACGCGCATGAGTGAATTGACCTGCGAATCTGTCTGCTACCGCGACGTCCTACACGACATCAGCCTCACCCTGCCGCGCGGCAAGGTCTGCGCGCTGCTCGGGCCAAGCGGGGCCGGCAAATCGACTCTGCTCTGGGTGCTCGCCGGCCTGTGGACACCCGATACAGGCAACGTGTCGCGCGGCGAAGGCCAACTCGGCATGGTCTTCCAGCAACCCGGCCTGTGGAACCACCTCACCGTCGCGCAACACCTCAAGATCGTTGGTGCTGACACAAACCAGATCAACAGGACGCTCGCTTTGATGAAGCTGGACGGCATGCGCGATCGCAAGCCCGGCACGATGTCCGGCGGCGAACGCCAACGCCTCTCCATCGCACGCGCCCTGGCAATCGAGCCGGCATGGCTGCTGCTGGACGAACCCATGGCCCACCTGGACGGCCCGACCCGTCAAGACCTGTTCGACCTCTTGCGTAACATACTTTCAGAAACAAACGCCGGCGTCCTCATCGCCACCCACCACGCACAAGAAGCGATGCGCCTGGCCGATCAGTGCGCCGTCATCATCGACGGCCGAATCGTTCAACACGGCACCCCCCACAACGTCTATCACCACCCGGCCAACCCCGCCGCTGCCGCCGTGACCGGGCCCGTCACCACCTTCAACCAACAAACCTGCCGCCCCGAACAACTCACCTTCACACCCGCCCCCGGATGTCCCGTCCCCGGACACCCCGGTGCCCCGGTTTCCCCCGAACCGCCCGGCTTATCCCATGACGCGGTCGTGCAGGGCTGTGAGTTCATGGGCGACCGTTATTTATTACGGGTTGCACACGCCGACACCGTGACCAGCGTGCTCAGCCCCCAGCCCGTCGCCGTCGGCACACGGGGGCGTATCCACGAAACGCAGCCCCCATCTCGATCCGATTAATCTTCGGCCGCCTATTCAACGCCGAAGAAACCATTATGATAAGGCTCGATACCATTGATTCATCCGCCGATCATCTCGATACGGCGTGTATTCGTAACAGGAGAAATCCGTGATCGACCTCGGAAAAACCATCGTGGTGGTGTCAGGCCTGCCCCGCTCGGGCACGAGCATGATGATGCAGATGCTGGAAGCGGGGGGGATCAAGCCCTTCGCCGACTTTGAACGCACCGCCGACGAGGACAACCCCCGCGGCTACTACGAGCTGGAAGCCATCAAGAAGATCAAGACCCAGCCCGACGTCCTCAAGGACGCGCCCGGCAAAGTTGTCAAGGCGATCCACATGCTCCTGCCCGACCTGCCCGAAGAGCACGAATACAAGGTCGTCTTCATGCGCCGCGACCTCAACGAAGTCATCGCCTCGCAGAGCAAGATGCTCGAACGCTCCGGCAAACGCGGTGCGGCACTCTCCAGCGACGCGCTGACCAAAGTGTTCGAAGGCCAACTCGCCAAGGTCGACGCCTGGATCGCGTCCCGGCCGAACGTTCAGTCGCTGGATATCCAACACCGTACGCTGATCCAGAACCCCACCGAGGTCAGCCAGCAGATCGACACGTTCCTGGGCGCCGGCATGGATACCCAGGCCATGGCAGCCGTGGTCGACCCCACCCTCTACCGCAACCGCGCGTGAGTGTCACCAAGTCATCAATACGATCTAAAGAAGTACTCGCCCGGCAACCGACCGGAAAAATAGAACAAATCAACCTTCATTGCAGCACGCGGGCTTGCCGTTTAGCGGGCGATCTACGATCGCTTGGCCCCGTCAACTCACGATGCAAGACACGCTAATAATTTATCGACCGCGCCAACGCAGCAACGCCACCCCGGCGAACACAAGAACCCCAGCCGTCCCCGGCTCAGGCGCCGCCGCGAAACCGGTCGGCGCTTCCGGCGGCGTCCCCGCGTTCCAATTGCCCAAGACCTCGTTCAGGTCATCGATCCCCACAAACCCGTCACCGCTTGGGTCCGCCAACGGGTCGGCCGGCGGGATATTCTGGTTCCAGTTGCTCAGCACCAGGTTCAGGTCGTCGATCCCGACAAACCCGTCGCCGTCCAGGTCGCCCGCCAGGTCCAGCGGGACGAACGACTTGATCCAGTCGATGAAGGCGGACACACGCGTCGATCCGCTGGCGTCGCCGTAGTCGGAGTTGTTGTTGCCGTCGAACGTGCTGCCGAAGGAGTGCACCGCCGCGAGCCTTGTCGTGCCCGTGTCGGGGTCTTCGATAAACACACCGCCGCCGCTGTCCCCGTTCGCCGTCATGTATTCCAACGGCAGGGGGGTGGCTGTGCCCATCTTGCTCTCGGTGGCGTTGGTCGGGCTGTCGAAGTCGGTGTAAAGGATCCGGCTGTTGCCCAGCAGGGTGATCCCTTTGCTCGTGGTTTCGCCGCCGAAGTTATCTAAGACCTGGTTGCCGGCCCGCTTGAAGATGCTGGCCTGGAAGTCGCCGGTCAGCCCCGTCCCGGTCCGGCCGTACCCGACGAACGTCGCGATCTTGCCTTTCTCAGACGACCCTTCATACAGCTTCGCCGGCTGTACCGAGGTGATCGGCGTCGACAGATGCACCAGCCCGATGTCGTTGCCCAGGTTCAGGTTGCCAAACGTGCTGGCCCAGTCCGGGTGCGGGATCCAGGTGTCCGCCGTCACGGTTTCCGTCGGGAACAGCGACGAGTCGCCGAGCCCAAACGTCATGTTGGAGATCCCCGCGCCCAGGAAGTTGGTCCCGTCCACGCAGTGCGCCCCGGTCAGCAACCACTCGGGGTGGATCAGCGTCGCGGTGCATGACGTATTCAGCCCGTTCTCGACCCACTTCAGGCTGCCGACCGCCTCGTAGCGCACGTCCGCCGACAGGTCGCGGTAGGCCGTGTCCGCCACGTCGTGACGGATCGTCCCCGCCGTGGCGGTAGCGCCCGTGACGATCAACAAGCCGAAGGCGGCACCGATGTTGGCTGGCTTAATAAACAAAAACATCTCTCCCATAAACCCGGCTTGGCTTATTGATCTTTATAGAGTTCTAGGTCTGTTCCTCGCGAGTCGAGCCAGCTGTTCCACGTGCTGGTGGTGTGAGTCAGGCTGTGGTCATTGATCGAGCTGTACTGAAGATAAGAACCACTGCCGTCGCCGTAGACCACGTTCTGGCCGTCGTTGTTGTGGGCACGCTGCGGCGATATCCCCGCGGAGTTGTAATAGGTGTCATCATAATAGGGGCACCAGGTCATCGCCTTGTTGTTGTTCTCGCTGAGGAAAACGGACGCGATATACGTCTTACCCTCATCGCCTTTCGCCGCAGTAAACTTCTGCAACTCGGCATTGGAAAGATAGTCCGGGCGCGACTGGAATGTGCCAAGCCCTACGCCTCTGGGAGGTGCGGTGTTATCCCAATTGACCAAGCCATAGACCGTGTCTTCCGGTTCGATAGGGCGGTACCCCAGCAACGCAGAACTCAACGGCTGCACCGGTGGCTCGGGACAGAAGAACCCTTCCAGCGAAGATGCATATCCCTGTTCATACAGGACACCGTCGTTGGTCACGTTCCCCAGCGTGGTCTTGATGTACCATCCAAGCACGTCAAGATTGTCTTTGTCCGTCGCGCTGGAGAACCAGTCCAGGCCGCTCACGCCATACCGTGCGGCACCGCTGGTGTCGACCCGGCCGATGATCACAAAATCATTGTTGTCTGTGGCATACGCCTGCCGTGCGACTGCGAGTTGGCGCATCTGACTCAAACACTTGATCCGCGTCGCCGTCCGCCGCGCCGCGCCCAACGCCGGCAGAAGGATGCCCACCAGCAGGGCGATGATCGAGATGACCACCAGCAGTTCGATCAGCGTGAAGCCGGCTACCTGCAAGCGTGTGGTGTTGATGTTCCGTGTCATGAAAAGTTTCCTCGTGATCGTGTGATTCATTTATTTAATCGCGTCACGGCATACCTTCGTGGCATCCCGGATCTATAAGTCAGGTTACTTCGATCTCTCCACCGGCCTTGATCTCGTGATCCCCGGCCTTCGCTTCGTCGCCCGTCTCCCGGTACAGCTTCGCTAATTCCTTGTGCGCCTCGACAAACCCCGACGACTGCCGCGTCGCAAGCTCGACCGCCTCGATCGCCTGCTCGATCCGGCCGATCCCGGCTAGCGCCTGCCCCAGGTGCAGGTGCGCCCGAGGGAACAGGTGCACCAGCCCGACCGCGTCCAAGGCCGAATCGACCGCCTGATCATGTTCGCCCAGGCCGATCAACGCCTGCGCCAACCCGTCGTGGGCCGGCGCGCTGTCCGAGTCGATGGATAATGCGATCCGGTACGCCCGCGCCGCGTCATCGTAGCGCTTGAACCGCAGGTAGGTCTGCCCCAGTCGTTGATGCAGCCCCGGCAGCCTTGGTTCGGCCTTCTCGACTTCCTTGAAGTGCTTCAACGCCGACTCGTGGTCGCCCTCGGTCAGGTCCAGCGTGCCCAGCAGCAGGTGCGCCCTCGGCGTCGGCTCGTTGCCCTCAAACATCTGCTCGGTCAACGCACGCGCCTCATCACGCCGCCCCTCGTTGATGTAACACATCGCCAGCTGGATCCGAACCGCCGGCAGGTTCTGATGGGCCTCGAGCAGCTCTTCCAGCAGCGGGATCGCGACGGCCGGCCGACGCGCATCGATCATCGCCAGCGCCAGGTTCATCTTATTATTCGTCAGCGTGTCGTCGATCGTCTTCTGCGTGTCTTCGCCGGGCGCTTCGATGTAGCCAAGCTCGACAAGCTGCCGCATCGCCTCGGCCGCCTGCGCCGGGTCCTGCCGGGCGTCTTGCGGGTGCATCCCGTCTTCGCCCTCGATCTTTTCCCAGCTCATCACGCGCTTCGGCTCGATCTGCCGATCAAACACCTCGACCCACGGCCGACCCGGCATGTCCTGACCGACCGCCAACCCCAACAGACGCAACACCGTCGGCGTCACATCCAACAGGCTTGCGCCGTACAGTCTTTCACCTTGCTTGATCCCCGGCCCGGCCGCGACCACCGTCCCGAACGGCCTGTGCCATTCCACCGGCCCGGATTTGTCCAGCTCCGGCGGACGCAGGTGGTCGTTGTAATACCCGTGGTCACTCACCAGGATCACCGTCGTGTCGTCGCCCGCCTGCGACAGCAAAGCATCGAGCATCATGTCGTGGAATCGGTAGCAGCCGACCATCACGTCTTTGTAAAGCTCGTACTCATCGGCCGGCACGCTCTCAAGCTTAGGCGGATGGTAGTGCATAAACTCGTGCCCGAACCGGTCGATGCCTTCGTAGTACACCGCCTGAAAATCCCACTCGGTCGACGCCATCAGGTGCGTCGCCACCGCGTGGATCGACGCCGTCTGCGACAGCAGCATCCGCAGCTTACCGATCCGGTTTTCTTTGGTTAGATCAACCTCGGCAAGCTTCGGGATAAACGGCAGGACCGCGTCGGCCTGCAGCTCGCCGGGGTGCACGCGGAACTGCGCCAGCGCCTCGGTGTCCGCCGCCGGGTGGACCGCGCCGTCCGGCACGGGCCAGGGCTCGCCGAACTTCGCGCTGACCTGCTCGAACTGATTACTCACGCAACAGCCCAGGATCGGCTCCGCCGGGTGACTGGCGTACCAGCCGACCACGTTCGACCGGAGCTGGTTCTGCGTGAGGATGTTCCAGACGGCCTTGCACTTGCGGCTGGTGCTCATCACCGGACGCACCGCGTCGCCCTCCGGCGTGGGCTCGGTGAACCCATGAATCCCGTGCTTGTCCGCGTAGTGCCCGGTCGCGATCGAGTTCCACAGCATCGGCGAGAGGATCGGCTGCAGCGTCGCGATGTTTCCCCACACGCCCCGATCCATCAGCGACTTCAGCGCAGGCATCCAGCCCCGCGCAATCAGCGGGTGGATCATCTGCCAATCCGCGGCGTCCCAGCCGATCAGCAGAACTTTTTTCGCGATGCGGTCACTCATAGTCTTCTTAGCCGAAAGACCCCGAACTTATTGACAATACACACCCGCGATCCCAGCGGTACACATGGGACTCAGGTCATGCCTTCTCCAATCCATCCCCCCGGATGCCCCCGGGGAATAATCCCGGACAGCCGGCCTCACGCGTTCACGCACGACGCCGACGCCACAGGCTCACGCCCGCCGCACCGGCCGCCAGGAACGACAGCGCGCCCGGCTCGGGCACCGCGGCCGCGGGGACAGCCGGGGTGCCGGCGTTCCAGTTGCCCAGCACCTCGTTGAGGTCATCGATGCCGACGAAGTTATCGCCGCTGGGGTCTGCCAGGGGGTTGGCCGGCGGGACGTTCTGGTTCCAGTTGCCCAGGACGATGTTCAGGTCGTCGATCCCGACGAACCCGTCGCCGTCCAGGTCCCCGGTCAGCGTCGCGCCGCGGGTGGTGGCGCGGGCGTGGTTGCCCTGATGGGCGACGTTCTCGACGGCGATGTCCTTGTTGATAAACGACCCGGCCGCGTTGTCGATATCGACCCGCACCCAGGCGTAGAAGATGTCATCGCCGGCGTCTGCCGGGAACGAGAAACCGATGTACGCATCGGTCACGCTGTTGAACTCGGCGTTGGGGTTTGTCGCCCCATAGGCCAGCGAGCCAACAAAATAATTGCTGATGGTTGACGGGCTGATCTCTTCGCCCCCGGACAACGCCGTCGCGTATGACAGGCCGGTCGGCATCGTCCCCATGATCCGGCCGCCGGAGTAGGGGATGAAGACGCCCTGGTAGTTGCCCAGGCCGAACACATAGTTCTTCAGCTCGATATCGGTCTGCGCGTCACCGTTGATATACAGCGCCTGCTTACCGCCCTGGCCGATCGCGATGTCGTCGATGTCGAAGTATTCGATGGCCGCCTGGGCGCTCTGCCCGGCCACACCCGCCGCACCGGCGGCAAGGGCGTAGGCAAAAAGACGGTGGTCACGTTTGGTTTCCGACTGGATAGGGGTGTCACTTTTCATGGTGAGGCTTTTTCAAAAAGGATGTAAGTACCCTGGGAATTAAGTTAATCACAAGTCCGCCCGGCGTAAATATCCCGACTCCGTTTCCGAAGCCGGGATACAAGTATTTAATCCATCGGGGCGCTGGCCCCTGTTGATCTTCAGGCCTGCTTGCGACGACGCATCATCGTCACGCCCGCCGCGCCGGCCGCCAGCAGCGACAGTGCGCCCGGCTCAGGCACCGCACCGGCGGCGATCCCCACGCCGGCCACGTCTTCATACGCCCAGTCCTTGACCAGGAACGTCCCCGCGGCGTTGTCGACATCCACACGGACCCAGCCGAAGTGTGTCTGCCCAGCGATCGGGAACGACAATCCGATGTAAGCATCGGTGACGTTATCAAACTCCCCGTTGGGATTGTTGGCCCCATACGACATGGATCCAAAGAACG
>CBDUNP010000047.1:0-13375 GCA_965368605.1 uncultured bacterium
AGGTCGGTTCACCGGCCGTCGCCTCTGAGTCTTACTTTATCAACCCCAAAACACACCCGGGCGCAGCCCCGCCGCAACTCCGTTAAAATCCCACCATGCTTCCCCAACTCAAACACCGCCTGATCATCGGATTGTGCCTGGTCACCGGGGCCTTGTGCTGGCTATTGGCCCTCGGATCGCTGACCGCCGCCGACGGGTCGACCGGCCTGAGCCTGATGGATGCACACGTCGGCACGCTCCCCGCGATCTTGGTCGTCCTGGCGACCGGGCTCCCCGCGATCCTGGTGGCGCTCGTCGCCGCCTCCACCGGCAACCCCCTGGCCGGGGCCTTCACCATCAGCGGGTCGCTGGTCCTGCTCACCGCGATAGGCGGGCGCATCGACGGCTACCTGCAACGCACCGCCCTCCCCGACGGGTTCCGCCCCCTGATCATTGAAGCACTGATCTGGCTGGCCCTTCTCGCGATCATCTTCGTTGCCATCGACCGCATGCGGATCAAGGCCCGCCCAAGCCTGGCAAAACTTGTCACACAAAAACACCTGGGCACGCGCACGCAGTACACCCTCCCCGGCGCTAAACCGCTGCTCGCAGGCGTGGTCGCCGCCGTCGCCGGCGCATTTCTTTGCAACATCCTGATCCAGTCGTCCGACGGCGGGCAGGTCAACGGCTCACTCATGCTCGGCTTTGGTGTCGCAGCGTTGATCGCGCAGATGACCGTCCCGCAACGCAACCCGATCGTGATCCTCCTGAGCCCCATGCTCGTCGCTGCGGCCGCGTACCTCTGGGTCGCCCGGTCGTACAGCACCGAGGACGCCCTGCTCGCCGACCTCTACACCCAGAACATCCTGCACCTGGCGATGGCGCTGCCCATCCAGTACGCCGCCTCCGGCATCACCGGCTGCACGCTTGGCGTGGGCCTGGCCCAGACCCTTGATCACGTCCGCCAAAACACCGTCGTCACGGCGTGACAGCGCATGCGACAGCACGTCTAGAGTAAGGGCTTCCGTGTTTCGTCGTTGTCATTCGCTTCGACGACGTAAGCAATAAGCCCAAGCGACTCCCAGCAAAGCCAGAGACCCGGGCTCGGGTAGCGATGCGGCTGGCGGGGTACCCGCGTTCCAGTTGGACAGGATGGCGTTGAGATCGTCCTGGCCGACAAACCCGTCAGAAGTGGGGTCAGCCAGCGGGTTCGCCGGGGGAACATTTCTGTTCCAATCACCGAGAATAACATTCAGGTCTGAGATGCCAATGAATCCGTCATCACCAAACCCGGAAAGATCGTATACCAAGTCGGTCGTGTTTTGACTGGATTCAACATTCCAGAAAGCCAGGACCGCGTTGAGGTCGTCGATGCCGACGAAGCCGTCGTGGTCGTAGTCACCAAGCGAGGGGCTGCCGACAGCGACGCTCTGGTTCCAATGACTCAGGACGTTGTTCAGGTCATTGATGCCGATGATGTTGCAGCCGGCATCCCCGCCTAAGCCGTAGCACTGGTCGGGGATCACATGCCCGTCGATCACGGGGAACTCGTAAACCGCCAGGGCTTTGTCTTTCTCTGAAACCGAAAACGCGAGCATGCCCTGTGCATCGTCGGACAGGCTGAGCCGACCGATGGTCGTCACGCCCAGGTCCAGATCGGAGAAGCTCCCGGGCATATTGAACCACGTCACGTCCAAACCCTGCGTGTCGAATTGATACGGCCAGCCCGCGGTGGAACCGCCCAGGTCGCCGGCTGTGCCCGCGACACCGGAAGAATTATCATCAACGACCCCGACGTATGTGTCGAATGCAAGCGCGGGGAATTGCTGCATCACCGATGACGCCAAGGGCGTGTCCGCACCCCCGGCCGCCTGATAGATCGACCCGGCGGTCAGGTTCAGGACCATGCCCGAACTCGACCAGTCGTTGGTGGTCAGCACCCGGATGTCCTGCGTAACAAAGCCTGCCAATTCAGGTGCGGCATTATTCTGGACCGGCACAAAATTAACCGCCACGTCCGCTGACGCGGAAACCACAGGCGCCACCATAAGCATCGCAAAGAGTAGCTTGGACATGATGATTCCTCCGGGCAAGCGCCTCAACCGCAGACGCGCAGCAAGGTCGCCTATGCGTATTGTCCTACCAGCCAATCAATAATCAAGACCTAATGGCATTTCATGCTTGTACTTTTTATGAAGGATCAAACCCACACCCACAAAATCCCGCGGCAGGCACCACTTACGAAACAAAGCGAAGTAGAACAACGTTATGCCGAGGTGCCGCTTAACACGCCGGAAAACAGGTCCTTATCCACATTCCCCCCGGTGAGCACCACACCCGCCCGCTTGCCGGCCATCGTGTCTTTCTCCTGAAGCAGCGCCGCCAGCGACGCCGCGCCGGCGCCCTCCGCGACGTTGTGTGTCGTGCCGAAGTAACACCGCATCGCTGAAGCCACCTCGTCATCCGTCACGCGCACCACCCGCTCGGCGTTGTCCATGACCACGCTTAATGCAAAATCGTCCACCTGCCGACACGCAAGCCCGTCGGCATACTTCGTGCTGACCGCGTGCGCCACCGGCTTGCCCTGCTCAAACGACAGGGCGTAAGCCGGGGCGTGCGCCGAGACGACCCCCACGATCTTGGTCTTCAGGTTCAACGCCCGACGCGCCGCGACCATCGCGCAGAAACCCGAGCCCATCCCGATCGGGATATAGACCGTGTCCAACTCCGGCGTGCTGCTTAAAAACTCCAGCGAATACGTCGCCACCCCGCGGATCAGGCAGGGCTGCGTCGGCGGGATCGCGATCAACCCACGCTCTTCGGATAGCGCCCCGGCAAACTCCAGCGCCGCCTGGAAGTCTTCCCCGTGCTCGATCAACTCGGCCCCCATCGCGCGGATCGCGTTGCTTTTCTCCACGCTGTTGCCCCGGGGCACCACAATGACCGCCGGGATGTTCAGGCGGTGCGCCGCGTAGGCGATCGATTGGCCGTGGTTCCCCTTGGTCGCGGTGATGACACCGGGCAGGTCGGGCTGATCGTGCTTGAGCTCGTTTAGCAGCACCAAACCGCCACGGACCTTAAACGCGCCGGTCGGGGTGTGATTTTCATGCTTGACCCAAACCTCGGCCCCAACCCGCTCGCTGAGCAACGGCCAGCAGTACTGCGGCGTCGGGGGCATCGCCTGATACACACGCTCGCCGGCTTCACGGATCGCTTCCAGGGTCGGCAGTTCGGCCGCAGATTCCGAAACAACGCCCGCCCGTCCCAGAGGTTTCATCATCCTGCCATCTCCTTGCCTTCAACAAACAACCACTCATAAGATAGATTAATATTAACACAAACCGCCCCGGCCCACACCTGCCCACTGATCCAAGCAGGTGTTTTAATTTTTGTATGATGCATGACTTGCCATGCCTGAACTGATCAAAAAACTCCGAGCCCTGGTCCCCCACACGAACCGCAGCATCATGCTCGCGCCGATCGTGGGCGTGGTCGCCGGGCTTGGTGCGATCGCGTTTAACCTGCTGTGCCTGGTGATCACACATGTGAGTCTGGAATGGTTGGCCGGGTACCACCAGGGCGGCCCGGCGAATGAGGCCGAGTACGTCGATGTCTTTGGCCACGGCCTGCCCCACCGCGACCTGGTCCCCTGGCTGCTGCTGATCGTCCCGATCCTCGGGGGGCTGCTCAGCGGGTGGATCGTCTACAAGTTCGCCCCCGAGGCCGAGGGGCACGGCACGGACGCCGCGATCGATGCGTACCACAACAAGGGCGGCGTCGTCCGTGGCCGGGTCCCGCTGGTGAAGATGGTCACCTCGGCGATCACCCTGGGCACCGGCGGCTCCGGCGGCCGCGAAGGTCCGATCGCGCAGATCGGCGCGGGCTTTGGTTCCTATTTAGCGACGAGGTTGAATCTCCCTGACTCCGACCGCCGCGTGTTGATGACCGCAGGGCTTGGGGCGGGCATCGGCGCGATCTTCCACGCCCCGCTCGCCGGCGCGATCTTTGCCGCCGAGGTCTTGTACCGCGACCCGGACTTCGAGGCCGAGGCTTTGATCCCGGCATTCATATCGACCACCATCGCATACTGCGTCTTCTGCCTGGTCTTCGGGTTCCAGCCTTTATTCGAGGTCGAAGCCATCGGCTTCAACCAGCCGCTGCTGCTGATGCCCCTGGCGGTACTCGCCGTCGTGATGGTCGTGATGTCCTGGATCTACATCAAATGCTTCTACGGCGTGTCGGCGTTGTTTAAGCGCTTGCGCGTGCCGAAGATGTTAAAGCCCGCCATCGGCGCGGGCGCGACGGGCCTGTTCGCGGTGGGGCTCTATTACGCCATCCGTTCCTACGCCGACGACAAGTTGGCACACGAGAGCCTAAGCGTCCTGTCCTTCGGCTACGGATTTCTACAAAACGTCCTGACCAACCCGACGACGATGACGGCTGTAGTTCTCTTGGTTGTCGGGCTTGGAAAGATCCTCACGACTTCGCTAACCATCGGCTCGGGCGGCTCAGGCGGCGTGTTCGGCCCGAGCATGGTCATCGGCGGCGCACTGGGTGCGGTCGTCGGGCTGCTGTTCCTGAAATGGACGCCCGGCCTGGTCACCGAAGAACAGCTGCCCATGTTCGCGATCCTCGGCATGGCCAGCTTCTTCGCCGCCACCGCGTGCACACCCGTCAGCACGCTCATCATGGTCTCCGAGATGACCGCCAGCTACACCCTGCTGCTGCCCTCCATGTGGGTCTGCGCCCTGGCGTACCTGTTGAACCGACGCAAAACCATCTACCACGAGCAGGTCGCCAACCGCCTGGAGTCCGCGGCACACCGTGGCGACTTCATCATCGACGTGCTCAAAGGCCTGCGTGTCGCCGATGCCTTGCACGACGCGGCGCGGGACTTTGTGACCGTCCCGCTTGGGATGCCGCTGCACGACATGGCCCACCTGATCCCCCAGACCCGGCAGGCGTCGTTCCCCGTGATCGATGACGACGGCAACTACTATGGCCTGTTCGGGCTGAACGACATCCGGCAGTTCCTGTATGAGTCCGATGCCGGCAGCCTGGCGGTGGCGCAGGACCTGGCGATGCCGGGTGTTGAGCCGTTGACGATGCAGATGGACCTGTCCAGCGCGATCAGCCGATTCGTCTTCGAGTCTTACGAAGAGCTGCCCGTGGTCAATGCCGAAGAGCCCGGCAAGGTGCTGGGCCTGCTGCGCCGCCATGACCTGCTTGTGACGTATAATGCCCGGCTTCTCAAAGAGCAGAACTGACCCGGCCCAGACCTAACCGATGGCCGAACCCGCCCAACGATTCCTGTTCAGACACCGCCAACGGCTGCACGGCAACCGCGCCTTCGCCGCTGTCTTCGATGCCCGGCTGCGCAAGACCGCCGGCCCGATCGTCGTCTGCGGTAAACCTAACGAACTTACCTACAACCGCCTGGGCCTGTCCGTCCCCCGCCGGGTCGGCAACGCCGTCGCACGCGGCCGGGTCAAACGCCGAATCCGCGAAGCCTTCCGCCTCAGCCAACACGACTGGCCCGCCGGTTACGACCTGGTCATCGTTGTCCGGCCGCACAAGCTCCAGCCCGTCAGCGAATACCAGACGCTGATCGGCACCGCATTGGACCGCCTGCACGACATGGTTCGGTCCAACCCTCGCCGTGACACATCCACGGAGCCTTCATCATGATCCGCTGGTTCAGCCGTGCCTTCAGCAGTCTGCTGATCTTCATGGTGATGGTGTACCGCGCCACGCTCGGGCACGTCATGGGCGGGCACTGCCGGTTCCAGCCGTCGTGCAGCCAGTACATGATCGACGCCGTCAATAAGCATGGCCCGATCAAAGGTGCCTGGCGCGGCCTGAAGCGTATCGCACGCTGCCACCCCTTCGGGGGCTCAGGCTATGACCCCGCATGACCGATAAACATTTCAACCTTTGACAATGCCGCCCTCCTGCTCGACTATCTGATCATGAATCCCCTTTCGCAGCTAAGCAAAAGCCTGCAACGCTTTCTAAGTGAGCCCTACGAAGAGATGTCCCGTGCGCGGAAGTCTGTCCGGTATACACTGGATTTCGGCCGGTACTGCGCCCGTGAATTACGTGCCGACCGCGCCGGCGAGATGGCTGCGGCCCTGACCTACCACACCCTGTTCAGCCTCCTGCCCACGATCGTGGTCATGCTGGTGATCCTGCAAACTTTTGTGGGAGAAACGGAACGCGAGAACCTCAAGCAGGACGTCGTCGACTTTGCCCTTCAATGGGTCAAGGCCGATGACACCGAAAACGCACAAGAACTGATCTGGCAGGGGCCGACCCGGCCCGGGGAATCCCAGCCGGGCCCAAGTGACACCAAGGCCGAGTATGAAGACGCAAGGCGCACCCTGACAAAAAACGTCCAGTCACTGATCGACAAACTCGAATCGATTAACTTCGCCAGCATCGGTATCGTGGGTGTGCTGATATTCATCTACGCATCGACCAAGCTGCTATCCACGGCCGAACACAATTTCAATCGCATCTTCGACGCGCCCTACGGGCGACCGGTCTATGTCCGGCTGCCGTTGTACTGGACGTCCATCACCTTCGCCCCGCTCCTGCTGTTGGCCGGCCAGTTCGTTCAGAATCGGATCATCGGGATTATCGAGGACGCCGCGGCCGTGGCGGGCACGTCCGTGGGCTGGCTGGGCGGGTTCACCGCACTGATTACCCCGTTCGTGACGACCTGGCTGGTCGTGACGCTCATGTACCAGTTCCTGCCCAACACCAAGGTCAGCACACGCGCGGCATTGACCGGCGGATTCGTTGCGGCCCTGTGTTGGACCGTCTTGATCGAGGGCATGAAGATTTATGTCCGCGTCGCGGGCACCGCCAGCCTGTACGGCGCTCTCGCGTTACTGCCGCTGTTCCTCCTGTGGCTGTGGATCACCTGGCTGATCGTGCTGTTCGGGTTGGAAGTGACCTACACCACCCAGATGATGAAGGGCCGGCGTTTCAAGAGCCTGCGCACCTCTGAAGACCGTGACGTGTTGTTCGACCCGCGGTGGATGATTCCGGTCGTCGCGATGATCGCACGGTCATTTGAGGACGGCAAGCCCATCCGGTTCAACGAACTCCAGGCCAACTCCGGCCTGCCCAACCGCGCGGTCGCCAACCTGATCGATATCCTGACCGAGGGCAAGATCGTCCACCACATCGAGCACGGCGAGCCGGGCGTCCCCGCCTACACCCTCGCCCGCCCCCCGGAACGGATCGGCGTGGATGAACTGCTCGACCTCAGCGAGCAGGCTGCCATGCGCGAGAAAAGCCGGACACGCCTGACCGGCACCAAGGTCGTCGCACAGCTTCATACCGCCCAGGTCAAAGCCGCCGAAGGCACCACCCTCGCCGACGTATTGAACCAAGAGCCGGCGTAAATACAGCGATAGAAACAGGGATGAACGCAGATAAACGCGGATAGGGATTCAAGCTCTTTCCCATGACTTATCCTCTTTATCAGCGTTCATCTGCGTTTATCACTGTTACACCTCTTCACCCTGTAAGTTTTCGATCGACCGCCGATAGTCGTAGCGCTGCGCGATCGGCATGCGTCGGCCGAACCCGAACGCCCGCCCGGTGATCTTTAATCCGGGGGCGGCCTGCTTGCGTTTGTATTCGTTCAGGTCGATCAGGCGGATCATCTTCATGACCATCTCGGAATCAAACCCGGTCTCACGGATGATCCGCTGGGCGGACTGTTCCTGTTCGACGAAGCGTTCGATGATCTCGTCCAATACGTTGTATGGCGGCAGCGAGTCCTGGTCGGTCTGGTCTTCGCGCAGCTCGGCACTTGGGGGTTTGGTGATCGTGTCTTTAGGGATCACCGCTTTGCCAAACTGTTGAAGCAAGGGGGATGCGGGGTCGTCGTTGATCCAGTTGGAGATGTCGTAGACCAGGGTTTTGGGGACATCCGAGAGGACCGCGAGCCCGCCGGCCATGTCGCCGTAGAGCGTGCAGTAGCCCACCGCCAGTTCGCTCTTGTTCCCGGTCGTCACGAGCATCGACCCGAACTTGTTGCTGATCGCCATCAGAAGCACGCCGCGGGCCCGGGCCTGGATATTCTCTTCCGCCACGCCGGAGGCCGTCCCCTCGAAGATCGAGCCGAGCATCGACTCGAACGCTTGATGCGCAGGTTCGATCGCCACCGTGTCGAATTGAATCCCGAGATTATTGGCAAGCAGTTCCGCATCACTCACCGACCCGTCGGACGAGAACCGGCTGGGCATCGTCACGCCGCGCACGTTTTCTTTGCCCAGCGCCGCGACCGCGATCGCGCAACACACCGCCGAGTCGATCCCGCCGCTTAACCCAAGCACCACCGACTTGAACCCACACTTCCCGCAGTAATCTCGCAGCCCCAACACCAGAGCGTGATAGGCCGACGCGATCCCCTCACTAAGCGTCTCCATCCGAGCCGCTTGCGGCTTAGCGTTCCTGCTCCCCCCACCCACGTTCGCCGCCTGCTCTCCCCGCCCCACCACCGGCACGTCCACCACCAGCAGGTCTTCCTGAAAGTCTTTCGCCTGCGCGATCAGCTCACCGTCCGCGCCGACCACGCACGAGCAGCCGTCAAAGACCAGCTCGTCGTTGCCCCCGACCTGGTTGCAGTAGAGCACGGGCAGGCCGTGGCGTTTCGCGGCCTCTCGCATCAGGCGCATCCGCATCGCGTGTTTGCCGAGCGTGAACGGCGAGGCCGAGCAGTTGATGAACAGGTCCGCCCCGTGCCGGGCAAGCTCGTTGATCGGGTTGTCGTGGTAGAGCTGGCGGTCCACAACATCGCGGTCATTCCAGAGGTCTTCGCAGATACTGATGCCGAGTTGCAGGTCGTTGAACGGCGTGATCTGCACGTCAGGCCCGGGCTCGAAATACCGGTGCTCGTCAAAGACGTCGTAGGTCGGCAGCAGGCTCTTGACCCGCCGGTGTTGAGGGCGGCCGTCGTGGCAGAGGGTCGCGGCGTTGTAGAGCATCCGGCCCCGGGAGTTATCGGACGGGCAGGGGTGCCCGATGATCGCAGCGATCCCCTTGCATTCTTTGGCCAGGTCCACGATCGCCTGCTGGCAGGCCCGGATGACCGCCGGCTTGAGCAGCAGGTCTTTCGGGGGGTACCCGATCACCGCAAGCTCTGGAAAAATCACCAGTTCCGCCCCCGAATCGCCCGCTTTCCGGATCGATTCGCGGATCAGACGGCTGTTGCCTTGGATATCCCCCACCGTCGGATTGATCTGTGCCAGCGCGACTCGCATGAAGTTTCCGTATTCAGAGGCCTAGGTAAACAGCGTGTAAGGACCGGGGATTGTAAGCCCTGCCGGGCCTGACGTCCTATAGCCCGGCGGTGCTGGCTCCACAAACCCCGGACAGCCGATATCATGGTCCATCATGCGACTTAATACACTGACCGCCGTTGCGTTGACCGCCGTTGTCCTAGTGGCCGGCTGCACGCATACCAGACGAAGCACCACGGCCGACCGGACCGAGGCACACCTCGACAACGCCGCCAACTACCAGACCAACGGCCTGCTCGACGCGGCCCTGGCGGAGTTCGGCCTGGCGCTGGAAGTCAATCCCAACATCGCCGATGCGCACATGGGGATGGGTGGGATCTACCAGCAGCGCGGCGACTACGAGATGGCCAGCCGGGCCTACGAACGCGCGACCATCGTCGAGCCCAACAAGTTCGAGGCGCACTACAGCCTGGGTCTGATGAAGCAGCTGCTTGGCCGGCTCCAGGAAGCGCTCCGCGCGTACAAGACCGCCTGGCGTCTGGACCCCGGGAACTTCGAGGTCAACCGCGAGATGGGCTCGACCTACCTGCAGCTTGGCCGGCCCGGCGAAGCCCTGACGTTTGTCCAGATCGCCACCAAGCTCGATCCTGAAAGCCAGGCCGCCTGGTGCAACCTCGCCGCGACCTTCAACCTGCTGGGCCGATACGAAGAGGCTGTCGACACCTACCGCCAGGCCGCCGAGCTGGGCGACCTGGCCGACCCCGTGCTGCTGGGCCTGGCAGACGCACACATCCATCTGGACAACTTCCAGCAGGCGGTCAACGTCCTGGAAGCCCTGATCCGTCGGAGCCCGTCGGTCACCGCCTACGAACGACTTGGCTATGTGAAGTTCAAGATGCGTGACTTCGAGCCCGCGCTCTTCCAGTACCGCAAAGCCATCGCACTGGCCCCCGACGACACCGCGACGCTCAACGGCCTGGGTGCCTGCCTGATGACCCTCTACATCCAGGACGGCCGGACCGATACCGCCATGCGTGACGAGGCCCTGAACATCTGGCGCAAGAGCATCCGCATCAACGATCAACAGCCCAAGATCGTCGACCTGCTCTCACGCTTCGCACGCATCTGAGTTCGTGTTCACTGAATTTATACACAGAATGATTTGATCGACCACGCATGTCGTGCGCCGCGTGGTCGCGGTGGCAAAACATCGGCGGACGATCGTTGTCATTGATACGGCTTAATCAGGGCACAACCACCGTGTAAAACGCCAGAAGCGCATAAAAAAACCGCACCCTGTAAACAAGGTGCGGCTCGTGGGATTGGGAGGAGGAATCCCAGAATCTCAGGTTTATGCCAGGTATCCGTCTTCAAGGGTCAGCCGGATCTTCTCCAGCGCCTTGTTCTGGATCTGGCGGACACGTTCCTTAGTCACGCCGATGAGCTTGCCGACCTGTTCGAGCGTCAGCGGACGCGGCTCGGGCTTCATGCCCTTGGCGGGGCCGCGTTTGATATTAAACCGGTGCTCGATCACTTCCTGTTCGATCTCGGTAAGCTCGGCCTCGTTGCGCGTCACGATCATCTTGACCTCGTCGGCACAATCCAGCTCGTGCTCCGCACGCTGCGTATCTGAGAAGTCCGACTTCTCCATGGCCGGGTCGTAGTCCGTCGGGAACAGGCCTCGGTACCGGGTCAGCTTCATCCCCGCCCGGCTAAAGGCCTTGAGGATCGCCCGGCAGCCGTAGGTCGAGAACTTGAACCCGCGTGCCGCGTCGAACTTATCAATCGCACGCAGCAGGGCCATGTTCCCTTCGCTGACCATGTCGCCGAAGTCCATGTCGTTCATGCGTGTCCGCTTGGCCATCGCCAGCACCAGCGCGAGGTTGATCTCCGCGATCTGCTCGCGGTAGCGTTCCGCCTTGCGGTGCCATTCGAGCATCCTGCGTGCCACCGTCGGCGCCATCCGCGTCCGGTCAAGCAGGTCGTCACGGAGTTCACAGACCTTGAACCGGCAGTAGTTGTATTGAAGAAAGATCACGCGCTCCTGCGCCGCGGTCAGCACGACCGACCCGAGCTTATTGCTCTGCCGCAGGCCCGCGACGTTGTGCATGACCGGCTGATACCAGCTCGTGTCCGGCTGCGGGATCGACTCCGCCGCCTCGAACAGCAGCTCGATCGCTTCCGCCTCGGGCAGCGCAAAGGCCTCGTTATCCATGTACTCGTACTTGCCTGTCAGGATCTGGTGGACCAGAGCCTTCTCGGCCGAGTCAAGTGTGCGGGACGACTTCTTCGTGCCGACGCCTTTGCGTCCGCGCGGCCGCGCAGCTGAAGTTTTGGGACGGGTAAGTTCCGCCATGGTAAGCCTCGTTTCTCTAACCCCTGGATCGCCCTGGTCCAGGCCCGCATTCACGGGCCCTTGGTTTTCAACGCCCGCCCGGTGTGGTTGGCAACCAGTAAGACGTTGACTTCTAATATGTAGTACGCGCAACTCCCCCGTTTAGTTTCACCAACTTAGAATTTTTCCAGATATTTTCGGACTTTTCTTCAGAGCCCGCCTAGTATTTAGACTGAAAAATTACTTTATAGCTATTTATTTCAACTATTTGCGCAAATCACGAGGCGCCAGGCAGAAAATAGACCGATCTGTCAAGATTGACCCTCATTCTCACGGTCCCTACACTCGCAAACCTTAATGTACGCAAACCTCAGCCAATTAAGAGGTAACGTACTCTTGTGATAATCCGACCCCAAACTGGAGGCCAACATGCCCTATTCCCTGCCCGACCTGCCCTACGCCCACAACGCCCTGGCCCCTGCGATCGACGCCAAGACCATGGAGATCCACCACGGCAAGCACCACAACGCCTACGTCACCAACGTCAACAAGGCCCTGGAAGGCACGGACCACCCGGCCGACATCAACGAGCTGATCAAGAACCTCGACGCCGTCCCCGCCGACAAACGCGGGGCCGTTCGAAATAACGGCGGCGGGCACGCCAACCACAGCCTCTTCTGGACGATCCTCGCCCCGGCCGGCGGTGGCGGCGCACCTTCCGCCGAACTCAAGGCCGCGATCGACAGCGACCTGGGCGGGATGGACAGCTTCAAAGAGAAGTTCGCCGCCGCGGGCGCGACACGCTTCGGCTCCGGCTGGGCCTGGCTGGGCGTCAAAGATGGCAAGCTCTGCGTCTGCTCAACCCCCAACCAGGACAACCCCCTGATGGGCGAGAAGTACGTCGACTGTGCCTGCACCCCGATCCTCGGCCTGGACGTCTGGGAACACGCCTACTACCTGAACTACCAGAACCGTCGCCCCGATTACATCAAGGCCTTCTGGGATGTCGTCAATTGGGACCAGGTCTCCAAGAACTTCGCCGCCGCGAAGTAAAAAACACAAGCACAATTCATTAACCGAACAGGCACGCTCCAGGGCGTGTCTGTTTTTTTGCGCCGGTTTTCTTGCTATGAATATCTACAAAATCCTGTAAGTTTCCAGGAAAAGTATTGACACCGAACAATCCAGGTTTATGCTGTTCGGCTCAACAGACTTGGAGACGATGTGCGAACCTTTACGCCCACACATCCCGACCCCCGGACTAACCCCCGGCTCAGCTTCGATCGTGTCGAAGCCAGCGCCTGTGCTTCGGCCGTCCCCGCCACGATTCAGTAACCCCTTCTGTATCCATCGGCAGGCTCCGACTGCTGAACCCACACACTTGACGAACTCAAGAACGATCCCATGCGATCGTTCCCGTTGCTGCCTATTAAACAGGGCGGCTTAGATTGATATTGATTATGAAAACACAAACCAAACCATCCCGAGTGATCGGGCCTGAGGATGTTCGGCGCGGTGATTACGTCACCATAACTCATGCGACCTACGAGTACCTACCCGACGGCTGCACCAACACATCCGACAAAGAGGTATCGCCGATCCGGGTGACGGCTTTGCACCACGAAGCCGGACGCCCATACAAGGTCCTATCGGTCTGCCTCCCGTTCTTGCTGGTCCAAGACGCCTGCAACAAACTCGACACCATGGACCTCCGACGGCATCGTATCGCGAAAGTCAGTCGAAAATACGGCAAAGAAACCTTCAAAACGATGAAAGCCCTCAGCAAAAGCGATCAACACTGGGC
>CBDUNP010000048.1:0-13229 GCA_965368605.1 uncultured bacterium
GATGGCGCGGACCAGGGAGTAGCCGTTGGAGTGGATGCCGCTGGAGGCCAGGCCGAGGATCACGTCGCCGGGCTCGACGCGCTGGCCGTCGACGACGCGCTTGAGTTCACAGACGCCGACCGCGAAGCCGGCCAGGTCGTAGTCGCCCTTCTTGTAGACATCGGGCATCTCCGCGGTCTCGCCGCCGATCAGGGCGCAGCCGGCGAGCTGGCAGCCGTCGGCGACGCCCTTGACGATCTGCTCCATGTGTTCGGGGACGACCTTGTGGACACCGACGTAGTCCAGGAAGAACAAAGGCTCTGCGCCCTGGACGATCATGTCGTTGACGTTCATCGCCACACAGTCCTGGCCGATGGTGTCGTGGACGCCCATCTGGACGGCGAGCATGACCTTGGTGCCCACCCCGTCGGTGCAGGCGACCAAAACCGGGTCTTTATAGTTGCGCTTAAAAAGCCGCTCGTTGTAGTCCAGGCGGAAGCAGCCGGCGAAGGCCCCGTGCTTGCCCAGGACCCGGGGGCCGTAGGTCCGCTTGAGGTGGCCCTTGATGAGGTCGACGGTGCGGTCACCTGCCTCGATATCAACGCCGGACTGTGCGTAGGTCATCCCGCCTGAGGGGGCTGATTTGCCGGATTTGGCTTTTTTCTTGGCCATAGGCCGGTAGTGTACGCTCAACCGGGCCGGCGTAAACCCGGGCCGGGCAGGAATCTGAGAAAACTACTGGACCAGAGCGGTTTTAGGCCTTATGGTTACTGGGTTGAATCTTGGTCCGGGGCCGGGTGGGGTCGAGATGTGATAATCTGTTTGGAGTCAATTCCGTCACAGCCCACAGCCAGCCAGCGGATCGGGGATCGGCATGTCAGACGAGATACAACAGATTTTTTGTGAGCGTGGCTTACGCTGCACCCGGCAGCGGCGTGCGATCTACGACGCGCTGACCCAGAGCCAAAGCCACCCCACGGCCGATGAACTTTTCCAGATGGTAAAGATGCAGGACGACGGGATGAGCCTGGCGACGGTGTACAACACCCTCGAGGCGTTTTGCGGCGCGGGGCTGGCCTATAAGATCGCCGGCTGCGGGGGCAACGGCTCGACACGCTACGACGCCGGCGGCGACGACCACATGCACCTGCGCTGCCGAAAGACCGGCCACATCGTTGATGCCCCCCACGACTTGGGCGAGCGCATCCTCGAACACATCCCCCAGAAACTCATCGACGAGCTTGAAGAACGTATCGGGTTCAGCGTCAGCAAGGTTCAGCTTGACCTGGTGGGTGAGTTTAAGAAGTCGCCGATCAAATCGTAAGCCAATACCACGCACACTAAACACGACGGCAACCCCGGGATTTTTGACGGGGTTTATTTTTTGATTGAGTCGCTCAGTCGTCCTACAGATGCATCCGCCGGGTGTAGACGAGCCACTCGATCAGCATAACCGCGAGGGCCCCCCAGATAAACCAGCGCCAGACTTCGCGACGGAAGGTGGTCGTCGCCGCGGTCGTGCCGGTGGCGATCGAACTGACATTCAGGATGTCGGCGGTGCGGATGTCGCTCTCGTCGGGTGATAACAGATTCACGCCAAGACGGTCGAACGGCGGGTCGATCTTGTCGTTGGCCTGATAAAGCCCGGCGCGGGTGAAGGCCGGGAGGATGGCGGCGCCTTGCGTACGGACGACGCTGACCGGGACCGGGCCGGTGTAAGCCAGGTCGTCCGTGGTATTCACGGGGATGGTTGCGATATCGCCGGTGCGGTAAGCAATGCCGGCGTCGTCGGCCAGGCCGCCCAGGCCCAGCGTCTGCACGGTATTGCCCAGGAAGACAGGGAAGCTGATCTTGATCGGCCAGTTGCTCTTGAGGACGTCGAACGAGGCGACGACGTGGCGGACCCCATCCTCAACCACTTCAGCCATGATCGGGCCGGACTGCCCGGTCGCCATAATGGTCGCCTGGGAAGACACCACCAACCGCCCCGGCTCCGACAGGATCACATCATCGAGCACGACGTAACGCAGCAGCGGGTGGTCGCGTTCCCAGGTCAACACGCGCTGCGACCCCGTGTCGGATTCATCCGAAGCCATGCGCTGGATCGCATCAATCGGCGGGGCGGCGGCGAAGTACAGGCTGTCAACCTTGGGGGTCGTCTTGGGGCTGTACTGATCGAAAACAATGACGTCGAAGCCTTCGCCGGCGAGCCCGGACGTCCCGGCGGCCTCCCACCCGCCACGGCGGAGCGACAGCGGGTCCTGGTCCTCGAACTTCTCAGGCGTCATGAATGAAAGCTGACGGACGCCGGCGCTTTCGATGCCCTTGGTGAGAAACGCGTTGCCGGTCGTGACCATCAGGACGCGCAGCCGACGCGCCGGGGCGAGTGTCAGCCGGACGGTGTTGTCGCTGGTGAGCTGGTCCTCGTAGTCGTGCGAGAGCTCGACGAGCGCGGAGCCGGGCAATACAAAATCGAATTGCACGGAGGTTTCGTGGTTAGTCGTGGTCGTTGGGGGAGCATCGGGTGAGGCGACAGACACCGCGGGCGCGGGCTGGAGCTTGATGGGCTGGACGCGCGTGACCTGGCCGTCGAGGCTGAGGCTGAGGTTGGCGCTGACCGGTTCGCTGCCGAAGTTGGCAACACGGGCGAAGACCTGGACGATCTCGGGCTTGTCGAAATCACGGCGGGCGCTGAAGGAGACGATGCCGAGGTTGTCCGGGTCCGCGCCGCCAGCGGTGCCGCCCGGCCCGCCACCGATCGGGATGTAGCGGAGTTCCGCGCCGGCCAGAGACATCGTCTGCCCGCCGGCCTGGACTTTCCCGTCGCTGATGATGTAGACGACGAGCTTGTCCGACTCGTCGCCGGTGTTGGCCTGAATGTAAGGTTCGATCAGGTTCAGGGCCGGGCCTAGCTGGCTGACCTGATCGGTCGGCTGGATCCGGCGGACCGCGTCGCGGAGCTTGGAGGGGTCGTTCGTCAGGCTCTGACGGACACGGGCCCCCTGCGCGAAGCTCACGACCATCGCACCACCCAGGGCGTTTTCCACTTCATCCGTCCCGCCGGTCGCGTCGAGGTTGTCGATCAACTCGATCGCGGCCTCCTTGGCTTCATCCAGTCGGGTCGGGGCGATGTCGGTCGCGTTCATCGAGGCGGAGTGGTCGATCACGATCACAACCCGCTGTCCGGGGCTCGCCTCGGTCTCCAGCGTCGGCCGAGCCATCGCGAACAACAACGCCGCGAGGATCAGTAGCTGCAACAACAGCAGCAGGCTCTTGCGTAGCCGTTGGAACGGCGAGTTGACCTGCATGTCCTGGATCGCCTTCTTCCACAACAGCGTCGAAGAGATCATCACTTGCCGACGGCGGAGCTTCAGGAAATACAGCGACACCAGCAGCGGGACCGTGATCCCGGCAACAATCAGAGCGGTGATAGGAGAGAGAAAACCCATGGTGATTAATTAGTTTGCGCGATGCGCGACTACCCCAGCAGCCCCCGTTGTCTGAGGTATTTCAGTATCAGTGTCTCGAACGGCACGTCGGTTTCGCTGATCATGTAGGCGACGCCGCGTTTGAGGCATTGTTCGCGGACGTGTTGGCAGTAGGCCTGGAGGTTGGCTTTGTATCGGCGGATCAGCGCGGGGCTGACGGAGACCTCGGCGATGTCGCCGTCCTCGATGTCGCGGAGGCGCAGGTCGCCGAGGATGTTGCCCTTGGCGGGGTCGACTTCCTGGGGGGCGAGCAGCTGGATGGCGTAGACGTCGTGCCTGTCGCCGCCGAGGTATCTTAGCGCGTCGGCCATGTCCCCCTTATCGAAAAAGTCGCTGAGCAACACGATAATCCCGGGCTGGCGCTGGAGCATGGCCAGACGTTTGCAGACGGCGGCGAGGTTGCCGCTGACGTGTTCGCCTTCGATGGCTTGCTGGCCCTCAAGGAAGCTGAGCATGCGCGGGATCGGGCGTCGGCCACGCATCCCCTGGGCCATGTCGGTGACGGTGTCGGCAAACGTGTACAGGCTCACCCGGTTGTAATGCGTCAACCCGATGTACCCCAACGCGGCGGCGACCCGCTTGGCGTAGAGCAGCTTGTTCGGGTCGCCAAAGTCCATGCTCTTGGTGACGTCCATGACGACGCTGACCGAGAGGTCTTCTTCTTCCATGAACAGGCGGAGGAACAGCTTGTCCAGGCGGGCGTAGAGGTTCCAGTCGATGAAGCGCAGGTCGTCGCCGACGACGTAGCTGCGGTAGTCGGCGAACTCGACGCTCTGGCCCTTCTTCTTGCTGCGCCGCTCGCCCTGCATCCGGCCACGCAAGATCTTCCGCGACATGACGTCCAGCCGATCCAGGCTGTGCATGAACGACGGGGAGAGGAGGGTTTCGGGTTGGGTCAGGGTTTCAGCCATTTTTATAACCGCCAAGACGCCAAGAGCGCCAAGACGAGACAATGCTTTCGGGATATCAAATAGGTGGTTTCACTGGCTTATTCTTGGCGTCCTCTGCGCCTTGGCGGTTATACCTCTTTACACCGTCATTCCTTCGGCCTCGACCGGCAATGTATCCATGATGTCGTTCAGGACCATGTCGGGGGTGATGCCTTCGGCCTGGCCCTCGAAGTTTAATAGGACGCGGTGGCGCAGCGCGGGGAGGAGGATGGCTTTGAT
The DNA here is from genome assembly GCA_965368605.1 of uncultured bacterium. Lineage (GTDB taxonomy): Bacteria > Planctomycetota > Phycisphaerae > Phycisphaerales > Phycisphaeraceae > JAJRRS01. Next base: position 4,637 of record CBDUNP010000048.1, read on the forward strand.
GTCGTCGGTGGAGACGTGGGCGCGGCCGTCGAGCATGGCTTTGACCTTGCCGCCGAGGACCAGCGCCTGCACGGCACGGGGCGAGCCGCCGAAGCGGAGGAACTGTTTGGCCAGCTTGGAGGCGAACTCGCCCTCGGGGTGGGTCGCCAGGACGCAGCGGATGGCGTAGTCCTGGACGTGCGGGGCGATGATGACCCGACGGATCAGCTGCTGGTAGTTCACGATTTTTTCGGCGTCGAGGACGGGGGTGATCGTGGGCTGCTCGGCCTGGGTGGTGCGGTTGGCGATCTCGTGGAGCTCTTCCCGGGTCGAGTAGCCGACATCGAGCTTGAGCATGAACCGGTCGAGCTGGGCCTCGGGCAGTGGGTACGTGCCCTCCTGCTCGATGGGGTTCTGAGTCGCCATGACGAAGAAGGGTTTTTCAAGTTCGTAAGTATCGCCGGCGACGGTGACGGATTTTTCCTGCATGGCTTCGAGCATGGCGGACTGGGTCTTGGGGGTGGCGCGGTTGACTTCGTCGGCGAGGACGATCTGGGCGAAGATCGGGACGTGCTGGAACTTGAAGACGCGGGAGGTCGTGCCGTCCTCGTTGCGGGCCTCGACGACGATGGTCGTGCCGGTGATGTCGGCGGGCATGAGGTCGGGGGTGAACTGGATGCGGGAGAAGTCCAGGGAGAGGGCTTCGCTGAGGCTGCGGATCAGGAGGGTTTTGCCCAGGCCGGGGACACCTTCGAGTAGCGCATGTCCGCCGACGAAGAGGCAGGTCAGTACGCCGTCGATGATCTCTTCGTGCCCGACGATCCATCGGCCGATCTGCTCGCGGACAGCCTGGTAGTCTTTGCGGAAAGCGTCGGCCTGTTGCAGGACCTGTTGTTCATCGTTGGGGTTCATCGCCATGGTGTCATCTCCTTACACATTCGCGTCTCGTGAAGCGGCGCGGGTTGAGTCATGTCTGGTCGCGGTTTTCCTGGGCACGACGCCGGGCGGCCAATAGGCGGCTGGTGGTCGGGCCCTGCTCTTCTATTGATTCGTTGCCATCTGTATTGCCTGCCGATACCGAGGCGGAAGACTCGGACACGCCGGCACCGCCGACGGCCTCGGTAAAGTTGTCCTGGGTCTGAAAATCTTTGGCGGCCTCGAACTTCCGCTTCCTGGAAGGGGCGGGGACAGCGGGGTCGGCTTGTGTGCTGCGCGGATTGGATGCGTCGGCGTCGATCTGATTGCGGCGTGTCTTCAGGGCGGCGAGGGTTGCGCCGGCCTCGACCTCACGGGGACGCATCGAGCCGAGCAACATCCCGGCGCGTTCCTTGGTCCATGCCCACATGGCGGCGGCGTCCCAGGCGATGCGTCGGCAGGCGACATCCAACAGGAACAACGCGACCAGCCAGGCCAGCAGCGTGCGCCATAGCGGGCGGACCGAGCGTGTCTCGAACGATTGCGTGCGGTCGAACAGACCGGCAGGCTCGGCGGCGAAGGGATCGAGGATTCGGCCGTTGGTGATCTGGGCGATGCGTTCGAGCAGCGCGTTGTTGGACTTGAAGCGGCGCAGCTCTTGGCCGGGCGGTCGTCCCGCGCCGCCGAAGACGGTTCGGCGTGTGCCGTCGGGCGAGTCGATGAAGAGGCTGACGACGTAGTTGCCGGTCTGATCAGCCAGCGCATCGGCGCGGTATTGCCCGGGGCCGATCTGCTGGAGGGTGACAGGTTCGGTGGTGCCGTCGGGCTTGAGGATGCTGCCTTTGACGTCCAGAAAGTTGCCGAACGACCCGGTGCGTTGTCGGCCGGGGGATTGGGTCAGGTCGGTATCGGCGGCGGCGTCGAGCTGGACGTGGACCCGGCCGTCACGGATGGCGACGAGCATGTCGGCGTCGCGCGTGGCGCTTGGTCGTGCGATGCGGCGGACGGTGCTGGCCCAGAAGTCGGGGTACCCGCCCCAGCTAAGCCACTGCGTGCCCCAGCGGTTGGTCGCGTCGGAGGTGAACGCGGCGCTGCGTCCCAGGCCGACCTGCCAGTGTGCAAAGACGGGCTCGCCCTCCGGTCCGACCATCGGCATGACGATGCGGGGATCGTTCTTCTCGCCGGTAAGGACCAGGCCGCTGAGCTCCGGGACACCGGTGATGCCGGACATGATCGGCGAACCGGTGGGGAGGATCGTGGGGGTGAAGGGGACTTCCTTGACCAGGTTCTTGCGGATGGTCTTGGCTTCTTTGATGAAGACCTGGGGGAGGCTGGCGGGGTTGACGATGGGGTGGTAGTTGCCGCCGCCCATCTGGGCGAGTTGGTTCAGGATTTGCTTATTGTGCCCGTCACCGACCCCGACGGTCGAAAGGGTGATGCCGCTTTTGCGTAACTTACCGAGCATCTCGACATACCCGCCGACAATCGTTTCTCCACTCATGCCGTCGGTCAGGAGGATGACGTGTTTAACCGCGGCGTCCTGCATGGTCAGGGGGGCGAGTTCTTCGTGCGCCATTTCCAACCCGTAATAACTCTCCGTCCCGCCCTCGGGTCGTATGCTGCGGATTTTTTTGGCGATCGCCTGGGGGTCTGAGTTCAACTGTGTTTCAACGATCATGTGCGCCCGGGCATCGAACGCCACCACACAGACCATGTCCTGGGGGTAGAGCGTGTTGATCGCGAGGATGGCGGCCTCGGCGGCGAGCTCCATCTGTGTCTGGTTGGTGCCGCCGACCGTTGCGCCCATGGAGCCGGAACGGTCGATAACAATCGCCAGCGCGCCGGAGGGGAGGATGGTCTGCGAAGGGATCTGGCAGCTGACCGGGAGGATGTAGCGATCGAGTTCGGAGTTGGTCCAGCCGCCCGCGCCGAAGCTGTCGGGGCCGCCGAGCATGACCAGGCCGCCGCCGAGCTCGTGGACATACTTCACGAGCATGCGTTGTTGCGACGGGGTGATGGCGTCATAGGGGACGTTCTGGAGGATGATGGCGTCGTAGCGCTGCATCCTGCCGATGCTGAAGGGGAGCCCGCTAGGGGGGACGACATCCATCTCGATGCCCCGGCTTGAGAGCGCGCGGGGGAGGATGTTGCCGCTGGTCCCGCCGATGTTGTCCACGAAGAGGATACGGCCCTTGCCGGAGACGAGGGTGAACGCCTCGGCCTTGTTGTTGACCTGCATCGAGTCGGAGCCCTCGGCGGGCTCGAAGACGACCTGGAAGTTATTGATGCCGGTGAAGCCCAGGGGGATATCGACCTCGCGGACGGTGACGTATCGGCCGCGGGCGTCGGCGTCGCCGATGACATCCGTATCGGTGCCGGAGTCTACGCTGGCCTGATCTTTTTCTTCGAGTGTCCAGTCGGCGCGGGCGACCGGCGCGCCTCGGCCGGGGGCTTCGCCGTTTAAGTCGATGGGCTGGTCGTCGTGGAGCAGTTGGATCAGGCCGGCGGCGGGCTTGGTGGCTCGCAGGACCACGCGCAGGGAAACGGTCTGGCCTTCGCGCGCTTCGCTGGGTGCGTAGAGGCGTTCAACCATGACCTCGTCGCGGACCTGATACGGGACCGGGAGGATGTCGATGGGGATCTGCTGCGCGGCGGCCTCATTGGCGGCGGCCTCGATGTCGCCGGTTGTATCGTTGCCGTCGGTCACCAGGACCATGCGTTGACCGGCGTCGGGGGTGTACAGCGCGATCGCGGAGCGGATGGCGCTGGCGGTGTCGGTGCCCTCGGTGGGCTGATCGATCGTGCCGGACTCCAGGTCGGCGGCTTCGCTGGGCAGGGCGCGGACGGTGGACTTGCCGTCGTAGGTCACCAGCCCGAGCTTGTCACCGCCACGCCGATCCGACGACGCTTCTTTTAAGAAAGACAGCGCCCACTGCTGGTAGTCCTGATTGCCCGGTCCCTGATCTTCGCTGTCGCCTGACGCGGTCGGGGCCTGAGCGAAACGACGGACGGACTCTGACTGATCAACGACGGCGATGACGGTCAGGTCGTCGTGGGTCTGCACGGTCTGCAGCCCGGCGAGCATCAGGACCAGTGCGGCTAAAACGGCGAGCCGGAGCCCGATCGCGGTCCACCGGCGGGCCGGCTCCAGTGCCGCGAGGCTGCGCATCCCCAACCAGACAACCGGCGCGGCGATCAGCAGCAGCCAAAGGTACTCGGGATGGTCGAAGCGGATTAGCAAAGGTGGGGTTTAGGGGTTGGGGTTTAGGGGGTGGCCGGAAATAGAAAATAAATATGCATCCATAACACTCACACAGGCTAACAATAACTACCGACTAATGGATGAGTCATCTGCCCTAGCCTCGACACTCTGGTCCCAAGACACCTTATTACCTCGGCGCAGCCGGGGCCTGGCGGACCTGATCGGGGGAGTCGGGCAGTTGTTGGAAGTAATCCTTGATCGAGTCGTGATATCGCCGGGGGACGCGGTCTTCGGTGACGGCGTGCTCGGCGTCTGACCTTGCTTCGGTGATGGCCTGGTCGAACTCGACGGTGGCTTCGCCGGCGGTCATCTCGCCGTTCTCCTGCCAGCTTGCGATGACCCGGCCCTGGCCCTGCTGGATGTCGTATTCGCTGTAGGACGTGTGATTGCCGGCCATGCGTTCCTGACCGAGCGGGTTACCGCCAGTACCGCTGCCGCCCTGCCGGCCACCGGGGCCGCCGGCCTGGTTCTGCTGCTGACCGCCTGGGCCCTGGCCTTGCTGTTGACCTTGACCGCCGCCCTGCTGTTGCCCCTGCTGTTGTCCCTGCCCCCCGCCCTGCTGCATCTGCTGCATTGCCTGCTGCATCTGCTGCTGTGCGTTTTGCATCTGTTGCATCTGGTTCTGCATCTGAGCCATTTGCTGGAGCTGCTGCTGGGTCTGCCAGGCACCTTGAGAGAACTGGCCTTGTTGCTGTTGCTGGCTCTGGCCTTGTTGCTGCTGACCTTGTCCCTGCTGTTGGCCTTGCTGATTCTGCTGTTGGCCCTGTTGGCCTTGTTGTTGCCCCTGGCCCTGCTGCTGTTGCTGGCTTTGTTGATTGAGTGACTGGGCCATCTGGCCGAACGAGTTGCACATGCCGGAGTTCTGTTGCGCGGACTGTTGGGCGTTTTGCGATTGCTGATTCAGTTGCTGGACCTGCTGGGCGGTTTGTTGCGCCTGCTGCTGGGCCTGTTGGACGCTCTGGCCCTGTGCCTGCTGCGCCTGTTGAACCGCCTGCTGCACGGCCTGCTGGTTGTAGCCTTGTTGCTGGAGTTGTTGGATCTGCTGCTCATTCAAACCAGCCTGTTCGAGCTGCTGCTTGATCTGTTCCTGAGCCTGCTTCTCGAGCTCGGCCTGCTGTTCGGCCATCTGCCCAAGCTGGTCGGCCATGTTCTGAAGCTGCTGCTGCAGCAGCTTCTTCTCGGCGTCGGGCATGCCTTCGAGGCTGTCGGCGATGCGTTGAAGCTCTTTCTGCGCCGCCTGAAAATCGCCACGGCGCATCGCGTCGGCGAAACGATCGGCGGGGCCGCGCGTGCCCGGGTCCAGCCGACTCATCTGGTTCTTGTTCTGATTGACCTGCTGACGCTTGGACTTCTCGGCGGCGGCGAGCTTGTCCTGCACATCCGCGAGCTTGGTCATCGTCTGACGCTTGAACTCGGGGTTGGTCAGGTCACGCTGGGTCAGGGACGCCAGCTCTTTAAAAACATCATCGGGGTCGGCTTCAACCAGCTCGGACTCGTTGGTCTCGACCTCCTTGAGCAGCGCGTTGGCTTGCAGGACTTTCCGCTTGACCTCCTCGGACTGCGCCTGCTGTTGCTCTTGCTGGGTCTTGTTGTCCTCAAGCCCGAAGAGGTCCAGGCCCGAGGGCAGGAACACGAAAAGTAGGCCGAAGACTGCGGCGGCGGGCAGCGAGATCCCCCAGCCCCGGCCGAGCCTGATCTCAAACGCCTGCTCCACCCGCGCGGTCGAGGCGGCACGGTCGGCGGTGTCGAGTACCTCTTTGGCGAAGACGTTGTCTTTGACTTGTTCCACATAGAGCGCGGTGCCCAGGCTGTCCTTAAGCCCGAGCCGGTCGTCGATCATGGATGCGATTGTTTCGTCATCCGGCCGACGCTGCCAGGCGAGGATCGGGGCGAGCAGAAACAATACGCCCGCCAACCCACCATAGACCCAGACGGCCGGCAACGGGATCGACAGCGCCGCGAGGCGATCACCTATAAGGATCAGACAAGCCAGCGCGACCCAAACCAGCGCCAGCCAGCCGAGGGTGCGCAGCCAGGTGTCGAAGAACACACGTCGGCGGGTGCGGGCGATGGTCTGATGTACCGCATTCATCGGCCAGGCTCCTAAAGGGTCGGCTACCGCCTAATCATAGCGGTGTGAGGCCCCGTGATATAGTTTAAGACGACGCCAAGACAATAAATGTTCCGGTTTTACACCGATTCAGGCAGAATTGTCCCCGGACAGGCACGAGCTATCAAGACGTGATCGCCTCATGAAGTTTCGCCAGCTCACCCAACAGCAACAGTGTGGTATCCAACGGCAACATTGTCGCGGCGTCGGATTTTGCGTTGGCGGGGTCGGGGTGGGTTTCGATGAATAGGCAGTGGACGCCTGCGGCGACGGCGCAGCGGGCGAGGGTGGGTGCGGTATCGGGTCGGCCGCCGGTGGACTGGCCGCCGGGTGCGCCGCCGGGGTGTTGGGTGGAGTGGGTGACGTCGAAGCAGACGGGCGGGCCCAGTTGCATCATGTCGTATAGGCCGGCGAAATCGTTGACCAGGCGGTTGTAGCCGAAGAAGGTGCCGCGCTCGGTGAGCATCAGCCCGCCCCCGGAATATTTGCCGGTGTTATCTGTGCCCGCTTCCTGTAATTTGGTGACGACGTTCTTCATCTCGGCGGGGGACATGAACTGGCCCTTCTTGACGTTGACGGGTTTGCCGGTGTTTGCGGCGGCGACGAGCAAGTCGGTCTGTCGGCAGAGGAAGGCGGGGATCTGCAAAAGATCGGCGACCTCCCCCACTGCTATAGCCTGATGGGGTTCGTGCAGGTCGGTGGTGAGCGGGACGTTCAGCGCATCGCGCACCTTGGCGAGCAGGGCGAGGCCGGCGTCAAGCCCGGGGCCGCGGTCGGTGTGGATAGAGGATCGGTTTGCTTTGTCGTAGCTGGCCTTGAAGATGTAGTTCAGGCCGAGCTCTTGGCAGCGTGCGTGGACGGCACGGCCGACGGTGAGGCAGAGTTCTTCGCTCTCGGCCTGGCATGGGCCGGCGATGATGGTCAGGGGCTGGCCGGGGCCGATGGACAGCGGGCCGACTTGGAGCGTTTGGGTGGGCATGGGGATAGTTTACCTGCACATACATCGCGATGCATGGGAAATAGCTCGGATGGATCGGATGCAAACGGATTGAGAAAGCGAGAGTGGAAGAGTGACAAACGCAGATAAACGCTGATGAGACAGGAATACAGGTCCTGTCCAGGATTATCAATTCCTGCCAACGTTCATCACTGTTCCAACCTGATCCGCTTGCATCCGAGCCAAATCCAAACCTAAACCTATATCCCGATGGGGTGCCAGGTGGTTTTGATCTCGATGGTGTCGAGGATGGCGTAGGGGCCCTGGGCGTCGTCGGCGAGCCAGTCGGTGCGGTCGCGGGTGACGGTGCGTTTGAGGTTGCCGGTGGCGGTGGTGCGGATTTTTTCGAGGTGGTCGGCGTCGTTGCCGCAGTAGACCACCGCGTTGACATCCATGTGGGACGCGAAGTGTTCGAGCAGTTCGTCACGGTCGCCGGTGAGAATGTTGACGACGCCGCCGGGCAGGTCGGACGTGTGAAGCACTTCGGCCAGGGTGATGGCGCAGAGGGATTGTGAGTTCGAGGCGAGGACGACGCAGGCGTTGCCGCCGGCGATGATCGGCGCGATGACGGAGATCAGGCCTGCCAAGCCGCTGGCTTCCGGGGCGATGACGGAGACGACGCCGGTCGGCTCGGGGACGGAGAAGTTGAAGTGGCTTGACGCGACGGGGTTGACCGAGCTGAAGACCTGCTGGTACTTGTCGCACCAGCCGGCGTAGTAGACCATCCGGTCGATCGCGCAGGCGACCTGGGCCTGGGCCTCGGTGACGGGCGTGCCCATCTGCACGAGCTCGGCGACGAACTGGCTGGATCGGCCTTCGAGCATCTCGGCGATGCGATACAACACCTGCCCACGGTTGTAGGCGGTCGCGCCGGCCCACTTGCCTTGCGCGGCACGGGCGGCGACGACGGCCTCGCGGAAGTCTTTACGCGACCCCTGGCACATGTTGGCAAGCACTTCGCCGGTGGGCGAGGTGAGCTTGTAGAACCGGCCGGACTCGGTGCGCGGGAACTTGCCGCCGATGTAGAGCTTGTAGGTCTTAAGCACGCCGAGACGCGGCGAGGCGTCGAGGGCGGGGGAGGTTTCTTTGATATCAGGTTGCGTAGGGTTCATTTCGATTTCTCGTAAAGCAGGAGGGAACAGTGATGAACGCTGATAAACGCTGATGGGATCAGTGGCAGATCACATCAATCATTCTTTTCTTATCTGCGTTCATCTGCGTTTATCCCTGTTTCAAACTCTTGATCGTCGCTTCTAGTTAAGCGATACATATTCCTTGAGCCCGTGGAGGCCGCCCTCTCGGCCCATGCCGGATTCTTTGTAGCCGCCGA
>CBDUNP010000049.1:0-13159 GCA_965368605.1 uncultured bacterium
GATCGGCGACAAACCACACCGCCAGTCCCGCCCCTACTTCTCCTGGCGCAGCAGGCGATTCACCTCGAGCCCCAGCCGCCGCCCCACCCAGTCCTCTTCGTCGACCGTCACCGTTGCTCCCGCCCGACGGATGTCGTCTTCATAGCTGTGGTATCGACTGCGCGCGATGATCGGGATCCCCGGCGACAGGTTCCGCATGTGCCGGATCACCGTCACCACCGCACGATGGTCCGGGATCGCCACCACCACCGCCAAGGCCGACTCGATATCCAAATGCCCAACCAGTTCCGGGTTCGTCGCGTCCCCCACCTGCACGTCAAGCCCCATGCTCCGCGCCAGCGTCAGGTTGCGCGGGTTCAGGTCCACAACCAGGACGCTGCCGTGCTTCTTGAACATCCGGGCATACATCCGCTGCGCCGCCGGCCCAAACCCGATCACCACGATGTGGCCCTCGCGCGGCGACTGCGTCGATTCCCGTTCGAGCTCGGCCGTCTTCTCAAGGCCAACCCTAAAAGCCAGGCGCTGCAACAGCCGACCGAACTTCGGACCACCCGCCACCAGGTAAGGCGTCAGCAGAAGCGTTACCAGCGTCGCTGAGACAAATAACTTAAACGTATGCTCCCCCAGCACGCCGGCACCCCCGGCAAACGCGACCTGCGCCAGCACAAACGAGAACTCTCCTACCTGCGCCAGCGACAGCCCGGCCCCCGCCGCGTGCCGGATCCTGGGCATGAACAACCGGACCACCAGCGTCGTTACCAGCGTCTTGCCCACGATGATCACGCTCACCGTCGCCGCGATCAGTATCCAGTTCTCGATGATCCAGGCCACATTCCCCAGCATCCCCACCGACGCGAAGAACAGCGTCACGAACAACGCACGCAACGCCCCGACATCCGCCCGGACCTGCACCGCAAAGGGCGACTCGGCCAGCAGGATCCCCGCGATGAACGCCCCGATCGCCGGGCTCAGGCTCAGCTCATGCGCCACCCACGCCGACCCCAGCGCCAGCACCATCGACAGCAGGATCGCCAGCTCCCGGTTCCGCAACATCGTCGGGTCGCGCATAATCCGTGGCAGGACATACGCGCTGACCAGGTACATCCCCCCGGCAAGACACAGGATCAATAGCGCACTGGTGCCCATGCCGACCACGATCCGCCCAACCGTCGCGTCCTCGTCGCCCAGCATCGTCACCAGCAGGACCAGAGGCACCACCGCCATGTCTTGTAATAACAGCACCCCCAGGCAGGTCCGCCCGGTCACACTGTCCATCTCCGCGCGGTCGGCCAGGACCCGCAGCACACAGGCCGTGCTGCTCAGCGCCACCACCGCGCCCACCGCGACCGACTCGGCATTGCTCAGCCCGACCAGCCTCGCCGCACCCGCCCCCAGCAGACACGTCAGCACCACCTGAAGCGACCCGCCGCCCAAACCCACCGCTCCGATCTTCAGCAACCGCTTCAGAGAAAACTCCAAACCAATCACAAACAACAACAGCGATACCCCCAGCTCGGCAATCATGTTCACAAAGTCATCCCCGGGCACCCACTTCAAAGGCCCGCCCGGCCCCAGCAGCAAACCCGCCAACAGATAACCCAGGATCGCGCTCTGCTTACAACGCTCGAACACCGCACCCAGCACCAGCGCACCGGTCAGCAGGATCAGTATCTCGGTCAGCCCTTCCCAAAAGATCTCCATCGATCCCAACCCTTCACAAGTAAACCCGGCCGACGATAAACCGCATTTTTCGCCAGCCATCCAGACCAGTCACTATCACCGCACCGCATTGCAACGTCCGCTCATCCGGGCCGCCGTGTCACACCAAACACCCATTCGTTCCAATCACGCTTCTGCGGACCCTTGATCGCCAGCAACACCAAACCAGCCTCCCGCCGTGAATGACCCGCACCGGACCCACCGATCATACCCAACATACCGGCCGCGACCACTCTTACATAACAAGTCTCACACGTTGGGCCGCTCCCCAAACCCCGCTATAATCCCTCCCCCGATCGCGTTGGCTGAACACGCCACCCGACCGAACCGATACGCATAAAACGCCCGGCCGAACTCACCCCGACCCGCCTATAAACACCCCACCCGGAACACACGCAGTGTCCAAGCAGATCTGGATCAACGGAGAACTCCTCCCCGAAGCGGACGCCAAACTCAGCGTCTTCGACCACGGCCTACTCTACGGCGATGGCGTCTTCGAGGGCATCCGCGCCTACAACGGCCGCATCTTCAAGATGGACAGCCACCTCAAGCGCCTCTACGCCTCCGCGGCCGCTATCCGCCTGGAGATCCCCTACGAAGTCGACAAGCTCGGGCTGGCCCTGCGCGAAACACTCGACGCCAACAACAAGACCGACGCCTACTTCCGCCTCTGCGTCACACGCGGCCACGGCCCCCTGGGGATCAACCCCTTCCTCTGTAAAAAAGCCACCGTCTTCATTATCGTCGACGACATCAGCATGTACCCCCGCGAGCTCTACGACAACGGCATGGCCATCATCATCGCCAAGACCATACGCAACCACCCCGATGCACTCTCGCCCGCCATCAAGAGCCTGAACTACTTAAACAACATCCTCGGCAAGATCGAAGCCATCGACGCAGGCGTACTCGAAGCCGTCATGCTCAACCACCGGGGCAACGTCGCCGAGTGCACCGCCGACAACCTCTTTATTGTCCGCGACAATGCCCAGGGCAACGCCGAAGTCGTCACCCCTCCCACCACCGCCGGCGCACTGGAAGGCGTCACCATGAACACCGTCCTCGAACTCGCCGAGGAAGCCGGCCTCCCCATCAACCGCGTCGATATCAAGCCCGGCGAACTCTTCGCCGCCAACGAAGTCTTCCTCACCGGGACCGCCGCCGAGGTCATCCCCGTGACTAAGATCGATGACCAGGTCATCGGCGATGGCACGCCCGGCCCGATCACCCAGCAACTCTCCAAAGCGTTCCACGATTACATCAACACCCATGTGTCAGAAGACTAATCTGTTCTATAACTTTTGACCGCGCCCACCCACAAGCCCACGTTTCCTAAACCTGGCTGCACTTATTGACTACCCCCTTGACTTCTCGGACCCAACAAACCCCGAGCCAGCAAAAAGTTATCAACAACACTTGAATACTCTCGTGCGCCCCCGCACACTATGTAACATGTCGCTGACCGATTCCCTCGCCTACCTGACCGCCGACCTCCCCGGAGTCGCCGGTGTCATCAAACAACGCCCCGGAGACTTCCTCGTCGAAGAGCAGCCGCTCTACCAGACCAAAGGGGAAGGCGAGCACCTCATCCTGCTGATCGAGAAGACCTCGCTCACCACCACCGACATCGTCATCAACCTCGCACGCGCCTTCCGCGTCGGCAGGAACGACATCGGCTACGCCGGACTCAAAGACAAACACGCCATCGTCCGCCAGCACTTCTCCGTCTGGCTCCCCGATCGCAAAGACGAAGCCGAGTGCCTCCAACGCCTCGAAGACCGCCGGCTTATGAAGGTCCTCTGGGCCGACCGCCACACCAACAAACTCCGACGCGGACACCACGGTGGCAATCGTTTCATCATCCGCATTCGAAACGTTCAACCCACCGACGTCATCAAAGCCAAGAAGATCATCGACCAGCTATACGCCCAGGGCGTCCCCAACTTTGTCGGCGATCAACGCTTCGGCTACCGCCAACACAACCACAAGCTCGGCAGGCTCCTGCTCCAAGGCGAGTTCCAGGCGCTGCTCGATGAGATGCTCGGCCAGCCCATCGACGCCGACCCGCCCAACATGCAATCCGCACGCGCCGCCTACGACCGCGGCGACTATGAAGAAGCCCTCAAGCACTGGCCCAAGCACCTGCGCTTCGACCGCCAGGCGCTGGACGCGCTCCGCCAGGGACACGACGCCCAGCAAGCCGTCAAAGCCATCTACCGATCGCAGCGTGAGTTCCTCGTCTCCGCGCTCCAGTCCGCCATGTTCAACAGCGTCCTGGACCGCCGGCTCCGTGAAAACATGCTCACCACCATCGTCCCCGGCGACCTCGCCTGGAAGCACGATTCGCGCAGCGTCTTCGCCGTCGATGAAGAAACCGCCGAAAAAGAGAACGCCCCCGCCGGCCGCGTCCCCGCGCTCGAAGTCTCCCCGTCGGGCCCGATGTGGGGCATCAATATGACACGGGCCGATGGCCTACCGGGCGAGATCGAACGCCAGGTCCTGGACGTCTTCGACGTTCACCCCGACAATCTCGCAGGCGTCGGCGACGTCCACGCCGAGGGCAGCCGACGCCCCATGCGCATCGCCCTGCGTGACCCCGAAGTCGAAGGCGGCGCCGACGAGCACGGCCCCTACATCAAGGTCGCCTTCCAGATGCCCCGCGGAGCCTTCGCCACCATCGCACTCCGCGAAGTCATGAAGATCCCCTCCGATCAACAACAACCCAACACGCCCCCCGTCGTCCCCCCGCCGACCATCGTCGTCAAGACCCCCAACAGTAAAAATACCCCCACCACCAACTGACCCCCTCTTCTTATTAAGGCCTGTACGAAAAACATGCGCCTTACCCCGATTGCGCTTGAGCGCCTCCGCCCCGGTCAAGCGTGCTTCAGCACGCGTCTCCCAACACCCCCTCTCCCCCAGCCGCTTGCGGCTTAGCGCTCCCACCTCGCCCACAACACCAAGCCCGGTCATGGCCCAAGGCCTTGCCCGGGATCTCTCACAAACACACACACCACCTTTTGACACCCATCCTGCGCGCCCCGATGATGCTTTCATCACCCACCCGCATCACCCACCCGGAGGCTTCACGATGCAACGCCACATCACTTACTGCCTGACCACAGCACTCGCACTCTTGCTCCTCATCACCTCCGGCTGCGAAACCAGCTACACCGTCCCCGGCCCCGCCGCCGAGATGAAAAACTTCGGTGTCACACCCGCCGACCAACGCGAACAGCTCACCGACTACCAGATCAAGAAAGAACTCGAACGAAAACCCCTCGCCACCTTCCCCGCCAACCTCTGCATCGCCCGCGTCCAGGGCAGCGGCTACGGCAACTACCACCGACAATACAGCTACGGCCGAGGCACCTACTCCGTCGTCCTCACACGCGACAACCTCGTCGAAACCGACGCACACTTTAAGAAACTAGCCGACCTCCCCATGGTCGCCGGCCTCGCCCCCCTCAACCGCATGCTCCTGCCCAGCGAACTCAAGTCCGACATGGAACTAAGGCAGGCCGCCGCCAAGCTGCACGCACAGATCCTCCTGCTCTACACGTTCGATACCCACTTCTACAACGAGAACAGCGCCAGCCCCGCTGACGTCATCACCTTCGGCTTCGGCAAACACCAGAACATCCGCATCACCACCACCGCCTCCGCCGCGCTCCTCGACGTCCGCAACGGCTACGTCTACGGCGTCGCCGAAGCCACCGCCGAACACGAACAACCCACCACCTCCTGGAACAACGAAGAAAAAGCCGACGAGTCCCGCCGAAAAGCCGAAGCCGAAGCCTTCGACCAACTCGTCACCCAACTCACCCACACCTGGAAAGGCGTCGTCGAAACCTACGCCGTACCACCCACCACCGCCGCACCCATCCCATAATGCAACACACTACTTAACAACAAACGTCTAAACTTACCCATTCCTGCGGTTGGACAACTCTCACAAAGTACGATCACCCCAAGCCCGGCCGTAGCCCAATAGCTTTTGGTCTGAGCCGCGGCAGTAAAACAGCACACAACACTCGCTAAATCCCTCATTTAAAACACGCCCGCATCTCTTAACATCCAGCCAAGCAGAACAAGAAACACAAGAAATAACATAGCCACAATAGTAAGGGCTATAACCGCACCCAAACAACCGATTTCTCCGCCACCGCTTCCGGATGTGGGTAAATCCATCATGGCTAGTCACTACCTGTAGCCAAAAGAATAACGGCTAATCGTAATGCGTCAGTGTTAATTAACACGCTTCTTTCCTCCCATTATCACGTCGCAGACGTGAATATATTTTCAAACGAGAGCAAGATAAAAGGTTGGAGTAATTCGCGTAAGGTAATAAGAGGATGCGACGCCCTCAGCCAAATGCTTAAACTGCTATGTGCTAGGCGATGACGATAGTGATTAGGAAGTATTCTGTCGAGAGCGTTCGTTTAACGGCAAGACAATAGTTCCGCTTCGCGGCCGTTAATTCTACCCCCGCATCCCAAGCAGCCCCAGGAAACACCCCGCGAACACCGTCTGCATCCCCATCATCATCGCCAGCGCCGACGGGATCACCAGGCGCATCGTGCTGGACGGGTCCAGGTCGCCGAACGCATGGCCCGACCAGTCACCCACCGCCAGCCCGCCAAGGACGACGCCGACGACCATCAACCCCGCGCCGGCGATCAGCCCGCACTCCAACACCGATCGGCCCCCCGCCCACGCGAACTTCTTGCTCGGCGGGTGCAGCCCGCTATTCATCGCGTGCACCTTCGCGCATACCGCAAACAGGATCGACTGATACCCAAGCGTCGCCGCCGTCGCCGCATACAAAAGCGTGTGCACATCCAGCGTCACCCCCCCGACAGTCTTCGGCCCCGGCAACAACCACAAACCAACCAACAATCCCGCTGCCATCAGCAGCAACCCCGGATACCAGAACAACCAACGCGGGCTGAACAGCATGAAGAACCGCAGGCTCCGCCAGCCATCCCGCCAGGTCCGAAGGTGCGGCGCACGGCCCGGCGCATCCAGCGACAGCGTCGTCGGCACCTCGCTCACGCGCAGCCCAAACACCGTCGCACGCACCAGCATCTCCAGCGCAAACTCCATCCCCCCACTGTTCGGCCGCATCTTGGCATACCCCGACCGACTGAACCCGCGCAGCCCACAATAAAAATCCCGGCAGGGGCTCTTGAATAACAACCGACCAATCGCGGTCAGCATCGGATTACCGAAATAACGATGCAGCGCCGGCATCGCGCCGTCCTGGATCCCCCCGGCGAAACGGTTGCCCATCACCAGGTCGTCCCCCGCACGCAGTTTTTCTAAGAAAGGCCCAAGCGCCGAAAAGTCGTAACTATCATCCGCGTCCCCCATGATGATGTACTGACCACGCGCCGCGTCGATCCCCCCCGCCAGCGCCCGGCCGTACCCGCGCTCAGTTACAGGCACGACACGCACACCCAGACCTTCAGCGATCCCGACCGACCCGTCAGAGCTCCCGTTATCCGCAATAATCACCTCCCCGGCCACGCCCGCCTCAGCGAAAAAGCCCAACGCTTTATTGATACAGGTCGCCAATGTCTCGGCTTCATTCAGGCAAGGCATCACGACCGACAGCTCCACCGCTGGCGCGGCTTCGTCGCCGCTTACCACGGCGGGGCTCTCATTGATCGGTCTGATATCCATCGGCAGGGTTCGGGTCTGATAAAATCAGGGCTTGTCGTGCATCACTCCGCCACGCGCAAAGGCGGGCAGCGATACACCATACATCGGCCCCGCGGCAGGGCCTCCGCCACCGCAGACCCGACCCGATCCGCATAATTTACGTTCCGCCCCGACCGCGATTCCAGCCCCACAAACCGGTAATGAAACGTCTGCCACCAGTTCAACGAGGTCCTGATCTTGTAGCCCCGAAACATCAGCGACGACGAGAAGTTCCAGGACAGCCGTTCGCGGTACGACTCGGTCTCGGCGGCGTGCCGATCAACAATCGCGGTCAGGTAGTCCGGGATCGGCTTGAGATCGGGGAGCACACTCGCGACATCATCGGCCACCTCTTCACGCTGGACCCGGCTGTAGATGCGTTCCACCCAGTCCAGCGCCTCTGTCTCATCAAGCGTCACGCCGGCGTTCCTCGCAGCGGACATGATTTCGTCAACACTCGGCGGCGGCTGAAACTTCGCTTTGCTCAGCAGCACGACCGGGCCGGGGTAGCGGTCGATGTAGGACTTTCGGATCGGCCCGACGCTCTGAATCGGCAGGCCCGTGTAGTACGTTTTGACAAGGTGGCTGTTGGGCGTGCCGTAGAGACGCGTGTCTGCCGGGAGATCGGCGTTCTCAAGATATTCGATCAGCGTGCGTGGCCCCTCGAACGGGTCGGCCTGGCTCGCCGGCGGAGGCGCAGTAAACAAACGCCCGGTGAACGCCAACATGCCCAGCACCATCAGCGGCGCAAGCACATGGCTCCACCGCCTGCTGACCAGCATGCACAGGCTCGACACGATCACCGCCGCCAGCAGCATGCAGGGGACCGCGATCATCAACGACAACCGGGTCGAGAAGAAGCTCGCCGCCGGGATGCACCCGACGAAAGTCACAAACATGACCCCCACCCACAGCGTGAGGTACAGATAGACATGCCTCCTTGCGCCAAACGCTTCAACCAGCCGGTCGGGCAACCGCCTGCCAAACGACGAGACCAGGACCGTCGCCAATACACCAAAACCAAACAGCGACAGCTCCACCGGGCGCTGCGTCAGGTAGCGGTAGACCACGTCCCAGAAGCCGTCCATCCGCCAGGCGGCCGGGATCCCCTGCGTGTGCCCGATGAAACCCGTCCACCAGAGCCACGGCAGCGTCCCCGCCATCAGGATCAGGAACAAAGTGCCGCGCTTCCGCCACACATGTTCGTGCGTCTTATGCCAGGGCAGTGTCAACGCACCGACCACACACATCCCCAGGCAAGACGTGATGTGCGTGTGAAACAACAGCACCAGCCCGAATGCGCCGATCACATAGTCGCGCCAGCGCCCACGATTCGCGATCCGCCAGAGCGCCCAGCCACAGCCGACGATTAATAGCAGGGTCAACGAGTAGTAGCGTGCCTGCGATCCGTAATACACGTTCTTCTTGGCGATCGCCGCGTACACCAGCGCCGCCCACCCCGCCGCCGGCCCGCCCAACGCCCGGCCGAGCACGAACATCAACACCATGAACGCCACGGAAAACACCACCGCCGGGACACGCGGCACCACCGTCCGCCGGACCACACTCTCGGACCCGTGCTGCGGGACCATCTTGCCCGTCAGCGTGTCGGGGGCCTGCCCCAGCAATGCCATCGAACCGGCGATCGAATACAGCGGGAGCCAGCCGTGATACACCGCGACACCACGTGACGAGTAGCTGATGTCTTTAAACTCGTACTCTTCGTGTTCGGGCCAGGGCTTGACTAGAACATTTTCGTAGATCGGTTGCCCCAGGAAGTGATCGATCGGGACGCCGTGCGTCAGGATCGTCTGCGCGTTGATGCTGGACTCGGCCTCGTCCTCCCACAACGCCGACGACCCGGCGTGAGACACCCGCAGCACCACCCCCGCCACCAGCAGCGCCAGCAGCATCACCCAGCCGACCAGCTTTCGTTGTCTGTCCGACATCGTCATGACTTTGGCCTGATACTAAACCCGTGCCCACGCCCCACCGATACTTCCACAGGCACCACGGGCGGTCCCTTTTAATCGGCGAAATCGCCCCCTAACCGCCAGCATCCTGCCGGATCGTGTCGCAAACCCCCGCTGGGGACGGGACGTTGCTTTTCGACCCGCCCCGTGCAAGAATACCCGGCTCAAACAGTAGGATAGCCCCAAGCAACCCCGCCGAACACGACAGGAGCATCGAACGTGAAGTCACAGGAAATACGCCCGGGCATGGCCCTGAACATCGACGGCCAGGTCTGGCTCGTCGTCAACATCACCCACGTCAAGCCCGGCAAGGGCCCCGCCTACACGCAGGCCAAGCTCAAGAACCTGTCCACCGGCAACAACATCGAGCGGCGCTTCCGCTCGGCGGAGGAAGTCGAGCAGATCAACCTGGACCGCCGGGAGGTCGAGTACCTCTACTCGGACAACACCGGCGCGATCTTCATGGACTGCGAGACCTACGACCAGCTCACCATCCCCGAAGACATCCTCGGCGACGCGCTTCTCTACGTGAAACCCAACACCGCGATCAACGGCCTGTTCTACAACGGCAACCCGATGACCGTCGAGCTGCCCGCCTCGGTCGACCTGGAAGTCACCGATACACCCCCGGGCATCAAGAACGCCACCGCGACCAACCAGCTCAAGGAAGCGGTGATGGAGACCGGCCTGAAGACCCGCGTCCCACCCTTCGTCGAGAACGGCCAGATGGTCCGCATCTCCACCGAAACCGGCGAGTACCAGTCCAAGGTCTAACCCCCGGATATTCCCCCCGCCCTCGGATTTCCCTCAGAAGAATCCCTGGACACTTGGGCAAACTGCCCAGCTTCACCAGAACGCACAACCCCACGGCTTAAGTCGTGGGGTTTTTCTTTGCGCGTCTATTCCTGCAATCGCCTGATAAAATAGGGCCGGAGGTATCCGTGCGCCTGGCTGTACCACTGCTATTCATCCTGTCGATCGCGCTGACACCCGTATCGCTGCGCGCCGACGAAGCGCCTCATGCGCGGGCTTATCTGGATCAACTTCACAACAGCCTCGTTCAGATTGAATACGATCTTACGATGATTGCTGACGCGGCGGATCGGGCGGCAGAAGCTGTCGCCAACGGCAAGGGCATGGGCGTTCGTGGCGATGCCGGGCTGGCAAATGAGTTAAGCAACCGCGCGGGATCGCTGCTGGGATACGACGGCCGAGCGGGGGAGCCTGGGGATGTCATCGTGTTTGTCTTCGGGCTCGCCCCCGCAAATCATCCGGATGTGAAGCCGCTGTTGATTAAACAACTGGACCAGGCCCAACGACTCAGGGCCGAGGGTTCAACAATCATCGGGATCGGTTCACTTCAGCAGCTAACTGAACACGGTCTTCAAGAGCAACTCGACCAGGCCTGTCATGCTTTTCTAGACAATCATCAATCCGGCGATGTGAGATTTCCCTTACAAGCGACGGTGCTAAACGCGGCGGTCGCCTGGACATTCCAGTGTGAATTGTTTGCGTCACTGACCCGTCTGGACAGGGTCGCGGTCGTTCGGCAGAGCTTCGAGACCGACACGCGCCGAAGACGCTGGGAGCGCTACGTCTCGCAGCCATTCCACCACGACCGCTGGCTGGACCCCCTCGCCCCCGGAAAGTTGGGCGCAACTTACCTCGCTAGCCTGCGTGATGTCCTCAACGACATCGGAACCGCGTCGTGGCGAAGCCTGGCCAGGACAGCAGATCGGGCGGAGCGCACGCTGGCCTCTGGTGGGACGGTCTGGCTGCGGGCCGGGGGGCGTTACCTGCCCTACCACGTCGGCGGGCAACTCGCGGACGACCCGGGCCTGTTTACCCTGCTCAACCACGACGGGTCCAACCCCGCGCTGCCCGCCCCCGGAAAACACGATTACATCATCGCTATCGGCGGGCACGAGACCGCCGGCAGCTACGAATGGGGCGAACCCGAGCTGCTGCGACAGGCCGGCCGGGGCGTGGCGTGGGTGGTCAACGGGTACAACACCCAGCCGCGCGACCTGCTCCGCAATGAAATGCTCATCGACCTCTGGGGGCCGGTGGGTGATTGCGTGGTGAAGGTTCAAGACTACGACACCCGGCTCGGCCCGGTCTCAGGCGCTACCAGCGAGGCGGTGCTTGGGATGATCGCGGCTGAAATACACGGTCGGCAGATGCAACGCGATGCGAATTAGCTCAGATTCATCGGATTCGATCAGGCATAACCACAGAGGGCACAGAGGACATAGAGAAGAAAAGAGTGTGGACAGGATGACAGGATGGACATGATGCATAACAGCATTATGTTTACTTGAATTTATCCTGTGAATCCTGTCATCCTGTCTACATCCCCCCACCTACTACCCTGTGTTTTTCTGTACCCCCTGTGATTTAGTGCTCATCCGTTTGCATCCGATCCATCCGAGCCCATTCTTAATATTGCTCAATCGCTTATCATGCCTCTATGACACTCCCCCGACTCTACGACGACCTCGCGTATCTTTGGCCCCTGCTCAGCCCGCCTGAGCATTACGAAGCCGAGGCGGCGGTGTTGACTGAGTTGATCGATCGGCACTGCCCGGCCGAGTCGGGTGAGACTGTCAGCGTGCTGGAGCTGGGGGCCGGGGGCGGACACACGCTGGTGCACCTGGTCGAGCGTTTCGAGTGCACCGCGGTCGACCTGTCCGCGCCGATGCTTGGGAACTGTCAACGGCTGGTGCCCGAAGCCAAAGCCGTGGTCGGCGATATGCGATCTATCCGCCTGAATAAAACCTTCGACGCGGTCTTCATCCACGACGCGATCGACTACATGCTCAGCGAACAGGACGTGCGTGCGACCCTCGAAACCGTGGCCGCCCACCTAAAGCCCGGCGGCCTCTGCGTGATCGCCCCGACCTACACCCGCGAGAACTTCGTTGATGGCGACGTCGCCGACGACGGCACGACCACCGACAGCGAAGAACTGACCTACTTCACCTACGTCCACGATTCCGACCCGACCGACGACATCTTCGAGATGATCCTGCTGTACCTGATCCGCGACGCCGAGACACGCACCGTCGAAGTCGTCGAGGATCGTCACACCTGCGGGCTGTTCTCGAATGAGCAGTGGGTCCAATGGATGACCGACGCGGGGATGCAGGCGGAGCTGCGCGAGACGGAGGCGGATGAGGTGCCTTGGACGTTGTTTGTGGGCGTGAAACAGTAATCCCCGCCCAGCGCGACAAGTCCTGGCGTTTCACATCGTTATCTCGACACCCGGCCTCTTAATCTCACCCCTCATGCGCCGGCAGGTAGTACTGCTCGGTGTAGTCACCGACCATACGGTTGGTGTTGAACTCGCCGGGGACGGTCTTCATGGAATTGGCCATGACCTTCAGCCAGCGTGTCGGGAGGCCGGCGCGGGTGCGGGTGTAGAACATCGGGAGGATGGTTTTTTCAAGCAGCGTGTACAGGCAGTCGGCGTCGTAGCTGTCCTGCTTGGCGCGGCTGGTGAACTCTCGGCCGTCGCCGATCGCGAAGCCGTTGCGTTTGTTGTATCCCTCGGGCCACCAGCCGTCGAGGACGGAGAGGTTGACCCCGCCGTGCAGTGGCGGCTTCATCCCGCTTGTGCCGGAGGCCTCCATCGGGCGTAGCGGGTTGTTCAGCCAGATGTCCGCCCCGCTGGTGAGCATGCGCCCGACCTGCATGTCGTAGTTCTCGATGACCGCGACCTTGCCACGGAAGCCGGGCTTCTTGGAGTGCTTGACGATCTGCTG